>JANQQN010000295.1 GCA_028289325.1 Myxococcota bacterium
CGGCCGGTCCAGCGCCGAGGCTCAAGTTCGATTCCGGGCGACCGTTCCTTGGGGACAGTCCCCATGCGAATCGCGCCGTCCCCGATCCTTCGGATGCTCGCCGCTGCCGCCTGCGCGGCGTGTGGCGACTCGGAGTCCACGCCCTCCGCCCCGGCCCCCGTCGCCACGCCGACCGTCTCCACCCCCGCCGCCGGTTCGGCCGTCGCCAGCCCGCTCACCGTTGAGGGCGCCGCGGCCCCCGGAAGCCGAGTGGCGATCGCGTTGACCCAAAACGGCGCGGAGATCGCAAGCGCTTCCGCCATCGTCGACGACGGCGGCGCGTGGCGCACGACCGTGTGGTTCGCGGCCGCCGACGGAGCGTTCACGCTGTCGGCGGTCGCCGTCGATGACGGCCAGCGGTCGCCCTCGGTCGAACGTGCGCTGTCGTTCGACGCCTCCTTGGCGCCCCCGGGCTCCGGTCTCCTCATCAGCCGTCCGGTCGCCGGCGATACCGTGTTCGGAACGGTGGACGTCCGAGGCACCGCGACATCCGAAGCGGCGATCAGCGCCATCGTCCGCCAGGGTGACATGACCGTCGGCGGCGCGGCGGGGTTCGCGAGCAGCACCGGCGCCTTCTCGCTGCGGGTCGAGTACGAGTCGGACGCCCTATCCGGTGCTGCGCTGACGGTCGAAGTCACCCAGCACACCGAGGACGAGCTGTCCGAGCCGGTTCTCGTGAACGTGGAGCACGGTCAGACGACCGCAGTCACGGGAACGGTCCGGGATCCTACCGGCGCCCTGGGCACCCAGGTGTACGTCCGCGCCTATCCGGTCGACGAAGACGGCCTGCGATTCGCGGCCGAGGCGATGTTCACCACCGCGGATCTCACGCCGTTCGGCGACCTGGATTTCCACCTCGATCTTCCCGCCGGGGATTACGTGCTCCGAGCCTTCCGGGACGGCGGGGGGCCTTGGGGCGGCGCACCCGACGCCGAGCCGAGCCTGGGTATCGACGCCCAATCCCCGCCGCTGGCGGTGACGGTCACCGACAGCCCCGGGGCGCCGGTCGCCTTGGTCATCGATGCCCCCGCCCCAAACCCCGTCCTGCCTTTCTTCGACGTCCTCACCAGACACGAGAGCGCAGAGCCTCATCCACCCCCCGATGCCGATGGCAACGGGATGGGCCTCTGCGGTGGATACTACCTGCGGATCGAGACCCACATGGCCTCGGACTCGCCGGTCCCTCGAGTTCGACTCCCGGATGGCCGCATCGTGCAGCTCCTCGATGACGGCGGATGCGGCCAAGCCGGCGACAACACGGACCAAAGCTACGACCATCAGGCGAACGACGACGCGTACTCTTTAGGGATTGCCAACCCCGCGGCGAGCTTGGCCGGCGACTTTGCGCTCGCCGTTCATGACGCGGACAGCGGACACATCGGGGTGCTAGTCGATCACCTCGAGCGCATCCAGCAGCTGTCCCGACGGGTGATCCTCACCGCGCCCACCGGCGCCCACGCGGTTCGAGATCGTCGACCGACGTTGTCCTGGGTGCCGCACGCCGACGCCGCCGGCTACTGGATCAACATATGGGGACCCGGGTCGGTCGGCGGCGCCGTGTGGGTGGCCGGGACAACGTACACCCCCCCCCAAGACTTGGAGAACGGCGCGGTGTACGAGGTCCGGCTGGACGCCGCCGACGCCGAACGCAGCCAAGGAGAAGATGTAGACGCGGAGGCGTTCGGGATCGCGAATCGATTCGTGGTCGACGAGACCGGCGCGCTCTCGGTGGAGATTCAGGGGCAGGTGATTCGGGACCCAACCACCCCCGAGGCCGACATCGGCGTCGAAGCCGGCGTCGATCAAGTCTCCATGAGCACGGTGTGGGTTGCGCCCCAGGAGACGGCGTTCACGGTCACGGTGTTGAAGGACGCAGGCTCGAACGGATTCGTCGATGCGTTCGTCGACATCACGGGCAGCGGAGAACAGGATGGCCCCAACCGAACCCATACCGCCAAGATGGACGGCATCGACGTGTCTGGCCCAGCGCCGGACGTCCAGCTCAGCTTTCGTCCGGCGGTGGACATCGTCGCCCCCCTCGAAGGCGCCGTCGTCAACGATACTCAACCGACGTTCATCTGGGCGCCGTACGCGTCGCCCCCGCCGTCCCCGTGGAGCTGGATCGTGTATGTCTCGCCCCCCGATGGCCCCGAAGGACCGCCCCCGAACATCTACGGCCTGCCCCCCACCCGCACTCGCTTCACGCTCGGCGAATCGACCGAGGTCGCCGATGTCGGCCAGCTCGCGCATTGCCTGCTGGGCTCGGGGACGTTCGACTTCAGCCGCTGGACCTGCGACCCTGTCGCCCCGACCAGCGTGACCCGTCTCATGTCCGGGAGCTGGCGGTGGGGGGTAGGCATTCTACCCTGCGAGTTCGGATCCGCGTCCTACGGACCGTGCCTGAGCGAGTTCATGTCCAACGGACCGGTGATCTCATCGGTCGACGTCAGCTTCGTCGTCCCCTGACCCCGAAGATCGTCCGACCTGATTCAGCCCTAGCCAAAGCCCTGCTACAGTCCGCCTTCGCGTGTTTTCGACGATCGATACGGTTCTCGAGATCGATACGCCCGAGCACCTCGCGTTCCGCACCCGCATCGCCGGCCCCGGCCGACGATTCTTCGCCTGGCTGATCGATCAGCTGGTGTGGGGCTTGATGCTGGCGACGATATTCGCGTTCGTGCAGATCGTCGGAGGTGCGGCGAGGGGCCTGAGTACGGGTGTGCTCCTGATCGTGCTGTTCGTCCTGTACTGGTTTTATTTCGTCGGGTGGGAGCTGGGTACCGGCGGCCGGTCCCCGGGAAAGATCGCCCTTAAGCTTCGGGTCGTCCGCCCTAACGGGCTGCCGATCACCTTCCGAGAGTCGGCTTTGCGCAACGTCCTGCGGGCCGCCGACATCCTTCTGCTCCCCGCATCTCCCGGATTCCTGATTATCGCGCCGGTGGTCATGGCCTTCGACCCCAAGTTCCGACGGCTCGGCGATATGGTCGCGGGCTCGATCGTGGTCATCGAAGAGCGAGCCAAGATTTCGAGCACCCCTGAGGTCGCCGAAGATCCCGCGACCCTGGCCGAGCTCCCGCCGCGGCTACCTCTCGACCGTCATGACCTCGAGGCCCTGGAGCTGTGGGTGAGTCGTCCCCACATGAGCGATGCGCGTCGCCGAGAGCTGGCCGACAAGGTCGCCGGTGTCTACGCAAGACGTCTTTCGTTAGATGCCCCTCGCGACTCGGCGGCCTTCTTGGCCACCCTCTACGCCCGGTCTCAAGACCGCAGCCGCAGGATCGACCCGTGACCCGAGAAGAGCTCGTCGCCAAGCAACAGAGCGGCTGGAAGCGGCTCGATAAGCTGGTTCGAGAGGCCGAGCAAATGCGAGGCGCGCAGGGCATGGCCCCGGCCGCGATCTCCGAGCTCGCCGAGCTGTACCGAGGCATGGCCAGTGACCTGATGCGGGTGCGGCGCGATCGGCTCGGCGCGGACCTGGAGCGTTATCTCGACAATCTGGCCAGCCGAGCCCACAACGCGCTGTACGCGGGGACCGCGGTCGGGAGTACGTTCAGCTTCCGAAGTCTCCTCCGCGAGTT
This sequence comes from Myxococcota bacterium, assembly GCA_028289325.1. Lineage (GTDB taxonomy): Bacteria > Myxococcota > Kuafuiibacteriia > Kuafuiibacteriales > Kuafuiibacteriaceae > JANQQN01. The sequence goes on from JANQQN010000295.1 coordinate 3,618, forward strand.
TCCGGGCGCGGTCCGCCGCAACAGCCGATGGTTTTGGCTCGCGACGTTCGTCTTTTACGTGCCGGCGTTCATCGCCGGCTACGCGGCCTACGTCGACGAGGGCTACGCGCTCGCCGTCTTGAGCCAAGAACAGCTCGACGCCATCGCGACGAGCTATTCGACCAATGTGTCCGAAGGCCGAACCATCGAAGCCAACGAGCAGATGACCGGCTTCTACGTCTACAACAACATCGGCATCGCTTTTCGCTGCTTCGCCACGGGGATCCTGCTCGGGCTGGGATCGCTGTTCTATCTTCTCCACAACGCGGTATTCATGGGCGTCATCGAGGGTCATCTGGCTCGGGTCGGGGTGTGGGAAAATCTGATGGCGTTTACTTCGACCCACGGCCCCTGGGAGCTCACCGCGATCGTCATGAGTGCCGCCGCCGGGATGCAGATGGGCTGGAGCCTGGTCATCACCCACGGCCGCACTCGGCTCGGAAACCTGCAGGCCCACGGCCTCGAGCTGCTCCGGCAGCTGTTCGGGGTGACGTTGTTCCTGTCCATCGCCGCGATGCTGGAGGCGTGGTATTCGCCCTCGTCCTTGTCATACACCGTCAAATACGTCTCCGGCGGGGTCGGATGGGTGGCGGTGGCCGCCATCCTATTGTTCGGCGGACGGCGCCTCGACCTTCCCCCCGACGTCGAAGCGCTGGAGGCTCGGTCGTGAGCACATCGTTCGACCCCCGGATCGTGGTGCGGCCCCGCACCCTCGACGAAACGATCGATCTCGCGTTGGCGTACGTTCGGGTCGGGCAGCGCGACTTCATCCCTCTATTCCTGTGGCTGACGGGGCTGGGCCTCGCCGTGTGCGGCGGCTTGGACCTCGCGCTCGGCCTCAGCGAGTACCAGACGTGGATCGCGGTCTTGATCGTGGGCGCGATCTTCGAGCGCGTGGTCACCGCGTTTGGCGGTCGTCATCTGTTCGGAGAAAAGATCCCTCTTCGTCAGGCTGCGGTTCAGGCCGCCCGCTATCTACCCGCGACCATCATGTTCGTTATCGGGCTCAACCTGCCGTGGATTCTCCTTCTGTACGCGGTCGAGGAGGACCTTTCCAGCGTGGTGGCCGTCGTGGTGGTGGCCGGCCTGTGTTGGCCGTTCGTCGTGGCCGCCCATCTTCACCTCCGGGAGGTCTTGATTCTGGAACACCTGCCGCTGTATCGCTCGCTGCCCCGCGCGCGGGGCCTCATCCGGCATCGCTTCGAGCGCGGGCTGGGGTTGCTGGCCATCAGCCTGGTGGTGCGCGTGATCGTCGTCTTCGTGGCCTACTCCTGGATCCGATTCGCCACCGAGTTCCTCCTGCAGTTCTCGCAGGTGCCCGAGGTGTTGATCAGCTGGTCGGGAATGGCCGGATGGCTGGTGGCGGGACAGGTACTCGCGCTGGCGCGGCTGTTCGACTACGTCGACGCGCGGACCCGCCGCGAAGGCTGGGACATTCAGATCCGCTTCGACGCCATCAAGGCCAAGGACGCAGCGGCCCGAGCCCGGCGGATGGCGGCATGAACGCCCGGGCCCTCGCCGCGCTCGCCGCGGCCGCGGCTTTCGGCGTCGGAACGCCAGCGGCGGACGCGACGCCCCCCTGGACCCTCATCATCCACGGCGACGAGGTGGCTCGGTTCGACGTCCAGCGAGGCGCGATCAGCATCGGCAACGGACCCGACGTCGACATCCGGATCGCGGGTCTGGGGGAGAAGATGGCGGTCCTCACCTACACGCCGGGAGACGAGGACGGCCCCTTCACCCTCGTGCGCCTCGACGAGGGGCGCGAGGCGATCACCATCAACGATGCGCCGGCCGCGCGGACCGTTCGCCTCTCAGCGCCCGACGAGCTGCGAATGGGCCGCTATCGGCTCGAGCTGATGCCTCATGACGACTGCCTGGCGAATGCGGAGTGCGCCGAATTGACGCCCAGCGTCCTGTCGGTACTGGACCCGCCCAGCTACGTGCTCCGGCTGCAGGCGGGCTTGACCGAGCAGGTCTTCTTTCTATCCAACGGTGGGTTTCAACTCGGCTCCGGACGGGGGATGGACGTGAGCTTCCCCGCTCTCGCCGCGTACCACGCGTGGCTCGATATCTCGCCGCAGGGCGTTCAGATCGGCCCTGGCAACGGCACGGTGTACGTGAATGGTGAGCCGCTGGAAGGTCCAGCCACGGTCACCGTCGGGGATCCGATCCTGCTTGGCTACGTCGAGATGCACATCGAGCGACCTCCGGGCGTCGACCCCGCGACGGCCGCGACCCGCGCCATCGAGGCTCGAAACGAGGAATTCGAGAAGACCGCGTACCAGTTTTGCCACGATCCCGCGTTCGGCCAGGACGACGACATCGCCGCTCGCCGGCTGTGCGCGCTGATCGACAAGGATACCGCGAGCGACGTGTGTCCCGCCGCGCTCGAGAGCTGTCCGTGGGGCACGAAAGAGCGGAGCGGTTGGCTGCCGCGCATCCCCGTTCCGGCCGGGCTGCTGCGGGCCGGATTCCTGATGCTGCTCGTTGGCCTCGTGGTGTGGTTCGTGGTCTCGATGCTCCGCTCCGGCTGGGAAGAGGGCTTCTCGCCGGCGGAAAACGACGTCGAGGAGATCTCGCTCGACGTCCAGCGCTTGCCCGAGGCCCGCAGTCAGGTCCTCTTGCGGCGAGCGACAGAAGCGTTCGCGACCGGCGATCCGCGGCAGGCCGCGGTGCTCGCGCACCTCGCGGTGCTCCGCCATCTCGATGACTCCGGTCTCGCTCGGTATCACCCCTCAAAAACCAACGGCGACTACGCGCGGGCGATCCGTCGCCACAAGCCGCTGCAACAGCTCTTTCGGCGGCTCGGCCGCCAGACCGAACGGATCCGATTCGGCGACGGCCAGGTCGACCCCGATGAGGTGCAGGCCGTCCTCGCCGAAGCGCCAGCGCAGCTGTCCGCGACGGCCACCACCGGACATCTGTCGCCGACCGGCACCGCGACGCCATCCGGGGGGGCCGTGGCCGGCCTCCTGCTCATCTCGGCCCTCGGCCCGCTCGCCTGCAACTCGGTCATCGACCGTCCCTATTACGCCCACGCTCCGGAAGGGATGGCCGCGCTTGCCAGCGTGTTGGAGGCCGCCGGCCTCGAAGTCGAGATCTGCCGATGCCGGTTGAATGACCTGCCTGAGAATACCGGGGTCGTGCTGCTGCGGTCGAGCGCGCGCCTATCGCCGGCATGGCCGGAAGACCTCAAGCTCGACGCGGTTCTAAGCTCGATTCCCATCGTGCTGATCGATGACGCGGTGATGGCGCATCGGGCGTTCAGCGGTCTGAAGCGTCGCCCCCATCCCGTCGAGGGCCAAGCGAAGCCGATGTCCGTCCCTCGCGGTCACGCGCCGTGCGTTCCGAAGGCGCTCGCCAACGCCGACCTGGCCCCGGTGACCCTCACCGACGACGGCGCGATCGAAGTCCTGCCCCGGAATCGGGTGGTGACCGCCTCCATCAGTGAGGACCCCATCGACATGATTCCGCTGATCGGCGCCACCGAGACGAGCAGTACCGGCGGCGCGGCGACGATGTGGGCCGCCCGACGCATCGGCGCCACCTCGGAGTGTTTCTATGTCCTCAACCAGCGAACCTTGTTCACCAACGCCTCGTTGACCCGGCCCGAAAACGCGGCGTTCGCCGCCGCCTTCTTTTCATCCATCGCCGGGCCGCGAACCACGGTCGCCATCGTGGAGCGACTGGATGCCGGGATGGTCACCAACAGTGCGGGCGACGGGGCCGGCAACGCGTTCGTGGCATCCAACATGTTGCCGTTTCTCCTGCAGACGCTAGCCACCCTGCTGCTCGTCCTGGTCGCGGTGGGCGATGCCTTCGGACCGCTGCACGATACGGTCACTCGGGAACACAAGGAGTTCGTCGAGCACGTCGAGGCCCTCGGTCGTCACTACGCGCGGGCCGGACACCGCGGGCTCAGCCACAGCGCTCATTCGCTGGCGCGGCTGGTGGTCAGTCAGAACCGAGAACGGGTCCGACCCGGAGCCGGCGGCTGGCGAGGGTTGGTTCGAGACCTGGCCGAAAAACACGACCTGCCGGAAGAAGACGTGCTCGCGGCGCTTCGATTGGGTCTCGACGGCACGAACGAGCTCGGCGCCCCATCGCCGAGCGATCCGCCACCGCACAGCGACCGGGTGCTCGGGACCCTGAATCGCCTGCTATCGGCGCGCGACGCCCACCATCGCCGGGCCAAGAAGACGCCGGTCTACCGCCGCGCGGACCGCACCGAGACGTCGGATGCAACGTAGGAAAGGAATCCCTGTGCAGCTCAGCCAAGTCAGTCAGTTGTTCGAGAGGATCGAGACGGAGATCAGCCGCGTCTTCGTCGGGCAGGACGAGGTCCTCAACGCGGTGCTGGTCGCCATGCTCGCGCGAGGTCACGTGCTGCTGGAGGGCGTTCCGGGGGTCGGCAAGACGCTGTTGGTTCGCACCCTGGGCCGCGTGCTCGGATGCCACTTTCGGCGCGTGCAGTTCACGCCCGACCTCATGCCGTCGGACGTGACGGGCTCGACCCTCTACAACAGCCAAAAAGGCACGTTCGAGTTCAAGCACGGCCCCGTCTTCACCCACCTGCTGCTCGCCGACGAAGTCAATCGTGCGCCGGCCAAGACGCAAAGCGCGATGCTCGAATCGATGTCCGAGCGCTCGGTGACCGTCGACGGGGTCACCCACCCGCTGCCGGATCCCTATTTCGTGCTCGCCACTCAAAACCCCCTCGAGAGCGCGGGGACCTACGCGCTCCCGGAAGCTCAGCTCGACCGTTTCCTGTTCAAACTGTTGATCGAACACCCGTCCCAGGCCGTCGAGGAGCAGCTTCTACGCAACGTTCGCGACGGGTTCGACGCCGCCGACCTCGACGCCGCCAACCTCCAGCCGGTGGTGACTGTCGACCACTTTCGCGCGATGCAGGCCGCGGTCGAGTCGGTTCAACTCGACGATAAGATCATCAGCTACATCGCCCAGCTGATCGGGCACACCCGCCGCCACCGCGCAGTGCAGATCGGCGCGTCGCCTCGGGCAGCGATCGCCCTGTTGAAGACGGCTCGGGTCGAAGCCGCGGTACAGGGCCGAGACTTCGTGATTCCCGACGACGTAAAGAGCCACGGGAAGGCCGTCCTGCGTCATCGGCTGATCCTTCAGCCCGACGCGGAGATCGAGGGCGTCACCACCGACGAGGTGATCGATGCCGTGCTCCGCGAAACGCAGGTGCCGGGCATGGGGGAGCGAAGCCAAGCGCCGCTTCCCGGCTCACCGTCCCGCACCCCCACCCTCGCCGGTCATCCGAGCGTCCCCCCACCCGCCGGCCACCGGCCCCCGGCCACCCCGCCCCCGGCCCGTCCGGAAGGGCCCCGACCGCCGCCCTGGAGCAACGCGCAGGTCGGGGGGGCGGTCCGTCCTGCGCCTTCGGGCCCGGCGCGGCCCGCCGCTGCGCCCGCGGGTTCGTCGCCCGCGCGACCTGCGGGGATGGATCCAGAGACCTTGCCCCCGCCGACCCGAGGGCCCTTCGGCAACCGCGGCGGTCAGTCCTGAGCGATGCCCGTCCTCCCTGGCCGAGCTCTGCTGTTGGCGCTGTTCGCGCCATTCGTGCTGTCGCTGGTGGCGATCGCGGAACCGAGCGTCGTCGGTCCGATGCTGGCCATCGACGGCGTGATTCTGCTCGTGGCGCTGCTCGATTTGTTGCTGGGATGGCGACCAGGCATCCGGGTCACTCGGTCCGTTCCCGAGATCCTGTCCCTCGCCCGCCCGGTCACCGTGCGCCTCGACGTCCACAACGATCTGCGCCGACGGGTGAAGGTTCGGGTCAACGATGCGGTGTTCGCCGAGAGCACCACCGAAGGCCTTCCCGTCGAAGTCGACGTTCCTCGAGGCGTCGTGCGCTCGGGAAGCTACCGGCTGCGGGCCATGGAGCGCGGGCCCCACGTCCTCGAGGCGCTGTGGGTCCGATATCCTTCGCCGGCCGGGTTTTGGATTCGCCAGCTTCGCATCGCCGCCCCCCAGGCGCTGCGCGTGTATCCCGACGTGCAAGCGGTCCGTCACTTCGAGCTGCTGGCGCGGACCAACCGGGATCTGATGACCTCCCGGGCCACAAAGCTGCGAGGCGGAGACACCGAGTTCGAGCGGCTTCGCGATTTTCTACCCGACGACGAGCAGCGCCGCATCGACTGGCGAGCCACCGCTCGACGACGCAAGCTGACCGTGCGCGAGTACCAGGTCGAAAGGAACCAGAACCTGGTATTCCTACTCGACTGCGGACGGATGATGACCGCGGTTTGGGACGACCTCACCGCCTTGGACTACGCGCTCAACGCCACCTTGATGCTGGCTCACGTGGCCGTTCGACGCGGCGACCAGATCGGCCTCGTCGCGTTCGACGAGACCGTCACCCGCATCATGAAGCCCCGCGCGGGCACCGCGGCCTCCAACCAGATCATCCAAACCACCTACGATCTGTTCCCCAAGATGGTGGAGGCCGACTATGAGGCCGCGTTTCGCACCCTGAAGCTCCACGTCCGAAAGCGAACCCTGGTCGTGTTCCTCACCCACGCCATCGACGAACAAACGTCGGGCCGCATCCAGCATTTGGCTCGGGATCTGCTGCCGACCCACCTGCCACTGGTGGTGATGCTCAAAGACCGGGCACTGCTCGAGCGCGCCCACCGGCCCGCGACCAGCAGCGAGGACATCTGTACCCAGGCCGCGGCGGCGGAGATGCTTCTGTGGCGCGACCGCGTCCACCGCGAGCTGTCTCGAGCTGGCGTCCTGGTGCTGGACGTGCTCCACCACCAGCTCACCGGCGCCCTGGTCTCCCGCTACCTCGAGGTCAAAGCACGCGGCCTCATTTGAGCGTCGTGTAGCCCGGCTCAGACGCGCAATTTCGGCGCAATTCCGTCTAGATCCGAAGGAGGGCAACGTTGGGACTCATCGACACCTTCAAACGCCTGTTCGGCGGCGAGACCCGTCAGGAGGCCGCGCAGACCGCCGACGAGCGCATCGACGAGTTTTGGGCGTTTTGGGCCCGTCGACGGGACGCGCTGGCCGAGGTCGTCGGCAAGACCGAGATGCCCGACGACCTGATCGAGGAGGTTACGGAAGCCGTAAATGCGCTTCACCCAGATCTCGCATGGGAGTTCGGGCCCGGCGTGCGAGCGGAGGAGGCGTTCGCGGTCTGCGGGGAGGGCGACGCCAACCTGCGGTTGCTGGCCGAGCGATGGCGCGCGGCGGCGCCCGAAGATCCTGGCTTCGACTTCTTCAGCACCCGCCAGCCGATGTCGGAACCGTGGAATCAGCGGCTCACCTACGAGGGGGTGGAGCTACCGCTGTCGGATCTGCGATTCCGAACGGAACGCGACGACTTGCGCCGGATCATCCACCTGCAGGCGTATCATCCACGCTTCCCGGACATGGACCGTGAGGCCGCCGGGCGGGCGCTGTTCATCATGCTCGATCAAGCGCTCGGCGAGGACGGCGTCGAACGATGGCTCGGCGGCATCGAGGCGGTCCTGGAGCCGGTCGCCGACGAACGGGGATTGGCGGCCCTCCTGGAAGAGGTCGACGAGGTGTCCAAGCTCGACCCGGAACAATGGGCGGTCGTTGAGAGCGAAGGCGACGAAGGCGAGCCCGAGGTCTTCCTGCTGAACCTGGGACTGAAGCGCTGGGACCATCCGTGGTCCGATACCTGGTGCGTGGTCCGGTTGCCGTACGACGGCAACGAACAGCACATGCCGTCGTCCGCGCAACAGGAGAGTCTCAATGAGCTCGAAGACGGCCTCCGCGAGTGGCTGGGCGACGACGCCGTCTACGTCGGGCGAAGGACCGGCGGCGACGAGCGGAAGATATTCTTCTACGTCAGCGGAGCCGCCGGTACCGCGGATCGACTGCTGGCCTGGACCCGCGGCTGCGGCCGCGAGGCCCGCCTGGAAGTGACCGAGGATCCCAGCTGGCAGCAGCGACCCCACACCTAGCTGGATAGCTCACCACCCTTGCGGCCCGGCTCCGCAACGCATCGAGATTCCCCATGACTCTACCCTTCGGTGAATGATGTGACGGGTACAGGGTGTTCGGCTCTGGGCGCTCGTACGGGTACGCCTTTCGAAGGCCAAAGGCCCACCCGCGCCGGTCCCCTGGGGGATTGAACCCCGCCGGACTCGGCCGCCAACGAAGGCATCCAATGCAGCTGGTACCGTAGCACCGGGGCACGGCGCGGGCTCGTGTGGATCGGGGAAGTCTGGGGTGCGCGTGCGAGGAAGGGTTGGGGGTGAACGTTGAG
>JANQQN010000296.1 GCA_028289325.1 Myxococcota bacterium
TCTTCGGATCTCTCATCCGACTTCGGTTCGCCGCCGGGGGCGGGATCGCCGTCGACGGTCGGTGCGCGGTCATCGAATCCCGTCGACGATGTGATCCGGGCCGAAGATGGAGCGCTCGAGTCGGAAACGGATCCGCCGATCCCGCTCACCCAGATGAAGCGACCCGCGAGCGGGTTCGACGCCGAGCTGGGCAAGCTGATCGAGGCGGCGGGGGATCAGGTCCAGGACGAGGCCATCGGTCGGCTCGAGCGCCGGTTCTGGGCCCTGATGCGGGTGTTGGCCAAAAAAGGCCTCATCAACAACGAAGAATTCCAACGCGAGCTCAACGAGGAAGAGGCCGCGTTTCGTTCCCCGCAGTGAAGCCCGCGGTTTCTAAGGCGTCACGTCGAGATCCGGACACGTTTCGCTGTTGTCCGAACCGACGGCCTCCGGCGGCTTGGGCGGAACGACGAAATTGGGATCATTTTCCGGCACGGCCAAGGCCAGGTAGAAGATCTCGAGGGTGGGAAAGTTCTCCGCGTTCGACCGGATGACCAGGGTTGCGGTGTCCCAGCCGGGCTGAGTGGGCGCATACTCGATGCCCACCGCGGCCTCTTCGGGGCAGCTCACCGTCGTCTGGTCGATGCCCTGCAGCGAAAAGTGGCCGCGCGCGTTGCCCTGCAGCTCGAGCATCATGTCGTCGATCACCAGGTCCGACGCCCCCCGATTCTCGAGGAGGACCGGCCGGGTGATAACGCTGTCGACGAAGGTCGCATCCACGCATACCGGCCGCTCGCTGGGGAGGATCTGCGGGGCCGAAAACTGGTTGCAGACGTCCGAGGACTCGTCGTCGCTGCACGCGGTGAAACAGGTCAGCCCCACGAGGCCAACGAAGATGAGTTGAAGACAAGAGGTCGGTTTGACGTTCACCAGGTCCACTCCACGCCGGCGCCAGGGCCGGCCACGCTCAGTCGAAGCCGAGGCTTCGGGGGCCGAGCATAGCGAAGGGGCGCACATGGTGAACCCTTTGCTCGCTCATGCATCAAATCGGGCGTCTGTGGGGCGCTTGAGGGCCGTCACCTTACTGGCCGATGCCGAGGATGGTGGCCTTCACCGCGGTAAACGTGAGCGCGACCGAGTACCCATCGGCCATTTGAGGGCTCAGAGCGCACTGATACGCCGGTCGACCGGGCGACAGAGGCAGGACCTCCTCGCCGGGGCAGATGCCTCCCGAGGGACAGGAGTTACCGAGAGCCCCCACGCCATCGCAGCAGAGGTCGACGTCCGCGTCGCCGTCGGTGTCGATGATGCACTCGAGGCCGTCGCCATCGAGGTCGATGTCGGGCTGCGGGCCGAGGAACGAGCTCACGAGGTCGATGAGGCTGGATTCACCGCTCAGCTGTACCGGGCACTGGAAGCCTGTTCCCCGGCAGTAGGGGTTGGTGGTCTGGGCGAGGGTGGCGGCGGGAATGACGCCGCCGAGCAGGCCGTCGCTGAAGCGGCGAAGGTCGGAACCGACCCGGCCCGACACCCGCACCCGCTCGAGCCGAACCTCGGGATGGGGCGGCGAGCCCACGGCCATCGTAAACTCCACCGGGACCGGTAGGAGCGACCGCAGTCGCCCGCGTTCGATCTCCGCCGGCGCGCGGGCCCGCGCCACCCGCGGGATGCCGGTGAGGCTCTTGGGGTTGATGCGAAACTCGCAGCAGGTCGACTGGCCATCGGGCACCCGAAAGTTGTTCGCCGGAAAGAAGGGGTCGTCGGCGTCCCGGGCGGCGTAGATCTTCAGCGAGACCGACGGATCCCGCCCTCTGAACGGTTGGTCCAGACCCGCGATCTCCAGCAGGAGTAGGGATTCGCCGCCGAGCAGGCCCTGGCGGATTTGGTCGTTACCCAGCTCGCCGATGCGCCACAAGAAGTTGTCGATGCACTGTTCGCCATCGCAGGTCAGGTCGAGGTCGAAGCCGCGATCCTGTTGGGCGATGGCGATGGAGTCCACGATGAACGCCGCGCCCGTGCCCGGCACGTCGTCCCAGCCGTCGATCTCGTCGGGCACGTCTGGCAGCTGAACGTCACGGACCGGCTCGGCGTCGGGGAATCGATAGCTGCCCGTGCACTTGCCTTGGCCGTTGCAGGTGAGGCCCTTGGGTCGACAGCTGGCGGGGTTGTCGGCGCACTCGATCGGCTCTCGGCAGTCGAGGTCCGTAAAGCACTCCGTCTCGCATCGGCCGTCGGGCGCGCAGAACGAGCCCGGACCGCAGTCGAACGCGTTGAAGCAGCGGGTCTGGCATCCCGGGCCGATGGCGACCCCGGCCAGCACTGCGATGGACCCAATGCAAAAGGCGCTGGAAAGGGGCAGGAGCCACGCGCGTTGCATACCGCCTCGATTGTAACAGGCGGTCATCGACTGTCGATGCCCCATCATTCGCGGTTACGGTCAGGTTCGCTGACCGACGGTGGTGCCTTGCTGGGGGCGAACACCGCGGGTAGTGTCCGCGGCGGTGAGTTCGACCGCGCCGCTGTGTCCTTGGTCGTCGCGGCTGACGACCTGCTGGGCTTCCTCTGCCGGGCTGCGAACCGTAGGCCGGTGGGTCGCCGGGATGACGGTGCTGATCGGCCTCGGGGCGGGGGAAGCGACGGCGCAATCGTCGAGCGCGGAGTGCCGGCCGAACCCGCATCTGTCGTGGGCCAAGGACGAGTACGACCGGCTCGAGTTCGACCGCGCCGCGCGAACCCTGCAGCGCGCGGTGGAGTTCGCGCGAAACTGCCGGTGGGACCTCGCCGAGATCTACCGGCTCAAGGCTTTCGTCGACGCGGTCAACGCCGACCGCGAGCGCTGTCAGCGCGCCTTCGAGATCCTGCTTGCCCTCGACCCGGGCTACGTCATGCCCAGCGATGTCCCGCCGAAGATCCGGGCCTGCTTCGCCGATGCGCAGCGGGTACCGCCACAACGGCGTGAGCTGCGCCTGCGCCACACCGCGCCCCAGATGGTGCCCGCCAACGCGCCGGTGTCGCTGCCGGTGCAGGTCGTCGACCCGCTGCGGCTGGTCGACCAGGTGCAAGTCTCCTTTCGCCGGCAAGGGGTCAAGGTGTACACCGTGGTGACCGCCCGGGCCGACGAGAACGTCTCCATCGTCATCCCTGCGCTGTCTTTGCCCCCTGACGACGACGGCTACCGGATCGAGTATTTCATTCGCGCGGTCGATCGCTGGGAAGGGACCCTCGAAGAAGAGGGGAGCGCGAAACGGCCGCTGACCTTCGCCGTCGAGGCGGGAACGGGGACCGACGAAGCGCTGGTGAACAAGTGGTGGTTCTGGGCCTCGGTGATCGGTGCGGTCGCGGTCGTGGCGGGGGTGGGCGCGGTGCTCGCCACTCAGGGCGATCCTGACTCCGTCACCATCCGCTTCGTCGACGGCGGGGCTTCAGGGGGCTGACGTGGCGAAAGTTCGGCTCCGGGGCGCGCTCGGCGCCATCGGCGCGTTATGGCTAGCCGTCGGCTGCGCGGACGGTGAAAGCTCCATCCGGCTCGTGTTCCCGAACGAGGTCGCTCGGTCGGTGATCCGAAGACTTCGGGTCGAGGCCTACAACCCGGACGCCGGCGGCACCGGCGTATCGGCGCGGACCTGTCTCGATTTCCTCGGGGAGGCCCGAACCGGTAACGATCCCCTCGGGGCGCCGGTCCGAGGCGACTATCAGTGTCCGGAACTGTGCGCGGACGGTTGGTTTACCGAGCAGGAGCTGGCCCAGGTCCCCTCCGGTCGTCAGATCATTTACGCGCTCGCGTACGCGTCCACCGACGCCGAAGCGGTGCCCATCCTGGAGGGCTGCACCGACGGCTTCGACTCCACCGACGATCGTGGCGATTCGGAGAACGTCGAAGTGGTTCTCGATTTCGTGATTCCCGATGGCGCCCGACTGGTCAAAGTCGACGGCGACCGGCAGGTCGGTCGGGCGCAATCGACCCTGGGCCTGCCCCTCGCGGTCGAGGTCCGCGCCGACGAGCCCATCTTGGGCGGCCCGTACGTCATTCCCGGGGTGCCGGTGGAGTTCACCTCCGAAACGCAAGAATTCGAAGTGGCCGGCGGAACGTCGCTCGTCGTGCCCGCGGGGGCCGATGGGCGCGCGAAGGCCGCGGTTCGTCTCCCTGCCACCGCCGGCAGCGGCGTGATCGCCGCCCGGGCTCAGCCCCTGAACAGCGTGCCCAACGCCGTACCGGTGGTTCGCTTCTCGGTCAGCGTGACCGAGCCGACCGAGTTTGCGCAGGTCGACGTCGTTCCCGCGGGCACCGGGGGCCAGCCGGTGGCGCTGGCCCTGGGGGACCTCGACGGGGCCGGATCGTCGGATCTCGCGGTCCTGCGATGCGACGGAACCGCGGCCGCGTGCACGCCGGCCGCCAATATGTCGTCGGTCGGCGCCGGGCGTCTGTCGGTGATCCGGGATGTCGGCGACCCCCAGGCGCGACGGGTGCTTTCGGCCGGCGCGACGGTCGGGGTCCTGCCCGCGGACCTCGCAGTGGTCGACATGGCGCTTCCGGCCGGCCGCTCGGAGATCGCGGTGCTCAACGCGCGCCGCGCGGATTGTCAGGACCGCGTCTGTCCGGAGGAGGGCGCCTGCGAGTGTTTCCGAAGCGCCCCGGGCCTTCCATGCCCCTGTGAGGGATCCGAGATTCGGCTGTTCGAGGTGGGCGCCGATGCGGCGAACTTGCTCGGCGCGTACACGTTGACGGCATCGAATGCGGTGGCGATGGCCGTGGTGCCCGACCCCGAGCTCGGTACCTTCGACAGCTTGGTGGTCGCTGGGCAAGGCCGATTGCGAAACGAGCGCCCCTGCAACCGCAGCAACTCGTGTCGGCAGCCGAACCCTTCGATCTCGGAGGAACGGGCGCTGTGTGAGAACGACCCGCTGCTGTGCGGATGTCCACCCAACGAGTTTTGCGAATGCACGGACTGTTCGTCCGATAACCTGGTCGGTTTCTGTCGAGCCGACGACAAGATGCTGGACTTCCTGACCGTTCGAAGTGGCGCTTTGGGAGATCTGTACAATCGCGGCGGCTGCCAGCGGGTGTCCGCGCAGTGCGGCGGCGACCCGGACGTCTCATCGACCCGAATCAACACGTGTGAATGTCTCGATGCCGCCGAGCGCGGGGGGTCTTGCGTAGGGAGCGAGGACGCCTGCGGGTGCCGCGTGCCGCGGGCGGTTCGGTTGGGGCAGACCTCGGCCCCGGTGTTTCCGCTCGGTCTGACCGCGGGGGCGCTGCGCCCCGGGTCGTCGCCGGACCTCGTGGTTCCCAACGTCGACGGCCTGGGATTCGCCACCGCCAATCGAGGGGATCCGCCGTTCACGTTCGAAGAGATTCCGGTGGTGAACGCCCCCGTCCACCGGGCGGTGGTGACCGCGCTCGACGCGGCCGCAGAACGCGACCTCGGGATCACCGATGCCGCCCCCGACGTGGTGTGGACGGCGAGAGCACGCTGCACGGAGGGTTTCGAAGGCGCGTGTCCCACGACCGACGTCAATGGCGATAGCGACCCGAAGACCGGATGCCTGGGCGTGTACTTCACGGACGGCGCAGATTCGGTCCTCCGCCTCGCCCCCCCGGGCAACGGCGGTTGCCGTCGCCACGCCTTGAGCTACGTCCCGGATGGTCTGTGCGCGGGCCGCTTCAACGCCGACGAACACGTCGACATCGCCGTCTCGGCCCGGGGCGTGCCCGATGTGCTCATCTACAGCGGCGACGGGCGCGGAGGGCTGCTGGACCCTCCGGAGCGGATCCCTCTGCCCGCCGAGGGCGGCGGACCGCTGGTGTGTGGCGACCTCGATGGCGACGCGCGGACGGACATCGCGGTTTTTAGCACCGACGCCCGCGGCGAGATGACGGGTGTGGTCTTGCTGAAAACTCGGCCGTAAGGCACCGAGTCCACGTGATTGTCATCCTGGCTCGCGACCCGGACATCGCTCGCGGGGTTCAACAGGGCCTGCGCGACGCAGGGCGGGAAGCGGAGATCAAGGTCGATGTCGACGCCACGAACATGCGAGGGGTGCGGAGCATCGTGGCCGAGCTCCGACCGCAAGCCGTGGTCCACATGGCGTTCCTCGACGATGCGGTCGCGTGCGAAGCGAACCCCGACCGGGCCTTTCTCCACAACGCGGAGAGCGTGATCAACCTGGCCGCGGCGACCCTCGAGTTCGCCGCCATCCCCATCGTGTGGAGCCCCGCCCACGTGTTGGCGGGGGCCGGGCGGCGGGCGGAGGACGACACCCCGACCGCCACCTCGACGTGGACCGAGAGTCGGATTCGAGGGGAAGTCTTCTTGCGGCGAGCGGCGCCACGGGGGCTGGTGATCCGATCTGGTCCCGTGCTGTCGCCGGCGCTCGCGAGCGAAGCCCGCCGTCTCGCCAACGGGGTGACCGTCGGATCCGCGCTCGTCCAGCCGGTCCTCGCGTCGTGGTTGGGGGCCGTCCTGCATGCCGCGCTGGTTAGCCAGCTGCAGGGCGTGGTTCACGTTCCGACCGCCGGCCCGGCCCGACCCGAACACGAGATCTGGAAGGACATCGCGGAACGGGTCGGCGCGGTCCCGAGCCAAGTGAAGGTCGATCCGATGGCGGGGGCGGGGTCTGCGGTGCTTCGGTGCGACCGGCTCGACGAACTGTCGGATGTCGGACAACCGCCCGACTGGACCACCGATCTCGCCCGCCCTCGCGGCGCCGGCATCGAGGGCGGGCGAGACCGGTGGTCCAGTCGGGCGGTTGTCCGACATCCCACAGTTCGTCGAGCCGGTCGCACCGAAGCACCGCAGACCCCGCCCCCGCCAT
>JANQQN010000334.1 GCA_028289325.1 Myxococcota bacterium
GACTAGATGAAGTTCATCAGGTTGAGCTGGTCGAGGCGGGAGGTGACGAGCAATGCACCCTGCAGGCCGAGCTCGGCTTGCCGAAGCTGGGTGATCGACTCCGTAAGGTCGGCCTCTCGGTCCCGCTCCAGGGTCCCGGTCGCCGTGAGCTCGACCCGCTCTAGCGCGCTGCGAACGTTGTCGATGCGTGCGAAGCGGTGCCCGAGCTCCTGCCGAGACTGGCGCAGCAGATCCTCGTGGCCTCGAACCTCGTCGATCAGAGCGCCGACCGCGGCCCCGTTGTCGGCGCGAAGCGCCGTCTCGAGGTTATCGAGGGTCGTGAACAAGGTCGGCCCCCCGGCGGGATCTACGAACGGCTCCCCGCCCGGCAGCGTGACCTCGACCCGCGCTCCGCTGCCCACCGCGACCTCGATCTGGCCGTTGTCGCCGGCGAAGACCCCCGCCGCGTCGAACGGCGCGGCGGCGCTGGCCAGCCCCCCGAACAAGTACCGGCCGTTTTCCCGGGTGTTGGCGAGCTCGAGGAGTCGCTCTCGGATCTGGACGAGCTCTTCGGCGGCCTCGAGTCGGTCTTGGGTGTTGTACGTGTCGTTCGCGAACTGGACGCTCATTTCCGCCACGCGCTGCACGACGTTTCCGACTTCGGCGAGGCTGTCGTCGGCGATCGACAATAGATGCTCCCCTTGGTCGAGGCTCTCTCGGTTCGCTCGAATGTCCGACAGCAGGCTTTCCGCCCGGAGCACCCGTCGCGCCGCCTGGGGATCGTCCGAGACCCGGTTCAGCTTGCGGCCGGTCGAGACCTCCTCTTGAGCATCGGTGACCACCGCGCGGCGATCCGCGGTGGCGCGTTGGGCCTGCTGGTACATCATCGACGTGCTCACCCTCATAAGATCTCCGCTAGCGCTTCAGCGCTACGACTTCCTGCATCAGCTCGTCGGCGGTCTGAATGACCCGCGCCGCCGCCGCATACGACTGTCGATACTGCAGCAGCAGGGTCATCTCTTCGTCCAGATTGACCCCCGACACGCTCGACCGCATGTCTTCCAAGTGGACCTCGACCGCCGTCCGCGCTTCGGCCGACGTCGTCGCGATGGACAGCCGCGAGCCGAAGTCCGACAGCACGCTGCGCAACGTGTCGCCGGGCGTCTGCCCTCCCGCGAGCGCGACGTCCCGAAGCTCCGCCAACGCGAGCGCGTTTCGGTTGTCTCCGGGGACCAAAAGCGGATCCGTCGCTGCCGCCACCAGGTCCGGCTGCCCATCCACCGCGGCGTCCAACTCGAGGGTGCCCGCGGCACCGGAGGCGGTGGCCGAGACCGCAAACAGGTTGCGCCCGTTGACGCCGTCGGTGCCGTAGCCCCCGGCGTGCACCGCGTTGATGGCGTTCGCGAAGTCGAAGACGAACTGATCGACCTGATCGGCCGTCGCCTGTAGATCGACGTTCCGAGCCTCGACGGTCCCTGTCAGCGCCCCGCCGGTGATCGACGTCGTGACGTCGAGCGGGATCCCGTTCTTGTCGCCGGTGATCACCGCCGCGCCGGATGTTGTCGACGACGATAGCTTCTGGGTTACGCCGTCCACCACGAGGCTGAATCCCGAGCCCTGAAGGCTGACCGCCAGCCGCTGCTCGCTTTGTACGACGTTGATACCGACCAGGCTCCCGAGCTCCGAAACCACCTCATCTCGCTTGTCGAGCAGGTCCGGGGGCGGGTCCGACAAGCCCCCGATCTGCAGGTTGAGCTGCGCGATTTCGCCACTCAGCGTGTTGATGCGCTCGACTTGGTCCTCGATCCTCACGTCGAGTTCGCCCTGCAGGTCGATGATCTGATCGGACACCCGAGAGACGTCGTCGACGAACTGTTGCGCCGAATCGAGAACCTGCTGTCGAGCCCCGCCATCCTGCGGCTCTCGGGCCAGGCGGTCGAACGACGAAAAGAGACCGTCGAGCGCATTCGACATCCCGAAGCCATCGAGGTCCCCGAAGATCACTTCGGCCTGCCGCAGGACATCGGCCCGAGCTTCGGCGTACCCGCTGTCCATCTTGGCGTCCCGCAGCCGCTGCTCCAGCGCCTCGTCGACGAAACGCTTGGTCCCGTCGACCTTCACCCCCGCGCCCTGGGTCAATCCGCCAAGGGTATAGGTCTGACGGGTACTTTGAATCGACTCCCGTCTGTGGAAACCCGGCGTATCGACGTTGGCGATATTGTCCGACGCGGTTTGCACGCCGTGCTGACTGGCGCTCAGACCGCTGGCGCCCACGTACAGAAGAGAGCTCAAACCTGCCATGACAACCTCACGTGTCCGTCGAGACGAGGACCGACCCTCCCGGGCGGGGCCGAGCCCCGGAAGCGGTATAGGTGGCCTCCGCTTGCGGCGATGCGGCCGTCAGCGCGTCCTCGACCGCGGACAGAGCGACGGTGAAGAACTCACGATTGATGTCGATCTCGGCCTGAGCACGTTCCGCCGCTTCGACGAAGGCGCCGAACGTGGCCACCGCCCGCTGGTGATCGTCCTTGGGCGTGTTGGCGAGCAAGGCGACGAGCAGGTCGCGCGGCCCGTAGCCCTCCGCTTGCAGTCTCTCGGAGCGACGGGCGCGATGCTGCGACAAGACCTCGCAGAGCTCGGCCTGCTTATCCAGTGTCTCATTGAGGGGGGGACGATCCGGCCGCGTGGCGCGGGCATCGGTGAGCAGCTGGACCAGCTGCTCGAGAAGGCGGGTTTCTTCGGCGAGCTCCGTTGTCGTTAGTTGTATCGACACACTATTACCCGAGACCGACGCCGAGGTCGACCATCAGGCGCTCGGCGACAATCTCAAGGTTCGGACGGTAAGTGCCGGACTTGATCTGCTCTTTGAGCCCTCGGATTCGAGCGGCCCGTTCTGCTTCGCCTGACTCCACTATACTGCGGGTGCTCACTGCGGCGTCCAACGCGGGTCGGGACGCGGTATGGGGTAAACGCCGGCGCTGGCCGGGCTCACGCCGGGCCGTGGCGCTCTGGGCAGGGCCGAATGGGGGCTTGAGGACCTTCATTGGGTGGCTCCTTACGTCTCCGAGGGCAGGAATCCCGCCCGTCACTCCAACTATCGGGCGAAGCGTCAAAGACTTGACGCCGATCTGCCAATTTTATGGCTAGGGGTCCTCGACCGATCCGAGGGCGGGGATCCATGCGCTCGGATCCACTGATTCGCCGTCTCGATACATGGAGAAGTGCAAATGGGGGCCCGTCGCTCGACCCGACTCGCCGGACCGACCAACAATGGTTCCGGGCGACACCGGGTCGCCGACCTCGACCGTCGCCGACGAGAGGTGCCCGTAGGTGGTCTGGTATCCGGCGGGGTGGGAAACGACGACCATCCGCCCGAGGTTCGGGTGGTCTTCAACTCGGGTGATCGTTCCCGGAAACGGACTTCGCACTTCTGTACCCACAGGGACGGCGATATCGACCCCTTCGTGCAGCTCGTGGCCGGCGACCACCGGGTGGGCGCGAATGCCGTACGGCGAGCTCACGGTCCCCACGACCGGGGGCGCGAACGAAGCCTGCGGCGAGCGAATGGCGACGACGAACGCGGCGTCCTCGCCGCCAACCTGGGTCGCGATCGCGTCTCCCACCCCGACGCCGCCCGATTCCGCCCACCGCTCGGACAGCTCGGTCCGCAGCCAGCCTTGCACCATATCCATCCCTGGCGTGTGGCCATAGAGGCCGTCCTGAGGCACGGTCTTGGCCATCTCCTCGAACACCAGGTTCAGAAACACACCTTCGAGGCGGCGGGCGGCGTCGACCAGCTGTTCGGGATCCGTTGACGTCTTGATCGCCCGTTCGGCGGCGCGGGTGGTCGACGTCGCCGATACCGTCGACGGTTCGACCGCAATGTTCGATGACGGCAGCTTCATTACTCGATCTCGATATCGCCGTTGACGGCACCCGCGGTCTTCAGGGCCTGCAAGATCGAAATGAGGTCCTGCGGCGAAGCACCGAGGGCATTGAGCGCGTTCACCAGATCATCGACGGTGGTGGTGGCGACAACCGCCTGCAGCGACGCCTTGTCTTCCTTCACGCGAACCTGTTCATTGGGCACCACCGCGGTATCACCTCGGCGCGCCAGCGGCGCCGGCTGGGAAGGCGTCAGCGTTCTTCTGACCGCGACCGTCAGGTTGCCGTGAGCGACGGCGGCCGGATTCAAGGTCACCGTGCCTCCCACGACCACGGTACCCGTCCGCTCGTTGAGAACCACGCGGGCGCGACTGTCGGCCTGCACCTGTAGGGCCTCGATGAGGCTGACGAACTCGATCGGGTTGCGCAGATAGCGGTCGGGAACCTTGAGCGATACCGCCCCCGGGTTGTCGGTGAAGGCGATCTCGCCCTTCAACCCCTCGTTGATGGCCTTGGTGATCCGAAACGCGGTGGTGAAATCCGCTTCCTTGAGCGCGAGAACGATCTGGTCCCCGTCGAGAAACTTGGTCTTTACTTCTTTTTCCACGAGGGCCCCGCTGGCGATCCGACCCGCGGTGGGCGTGTTGCGCTGAATGTTGGCCAGCCCCCCGCCGTTGGCCGAGAACCCGCCCACGGTCACGCTCCCCTGCGCGACCGCATACACGGCGCCGTTGAGGGCGACGAGAGGGGTGATGAGCAGCGTCCCCCCGCGAAGACTGCGCGCGTCGCCCGACGCCATGACTTTGACGTCGATCCGGGCCCCTTGGGCGGCATAGGGGGGAAGATCGGCGACCACGGTTACGAAGGCCACATTGCGCATCCGCAGATCGGTGGCCGGGATGTTCAATCCTCGTTTGCGGAGATAGGATTGGACCGCCTGGGAGGCCACCGAGCGCGGACTGTCTCCCGTGCCCGCGAGTCCGACCACGAGGCCGATGCCCTCCAACATGTTGCCGCGAACGCCCTTGACGATGACGAGATCTTTGACTCGCGCCCCTGAGGCGGACGAAGCGGGCGTCATCGCCGCCGCGACGGTCATTACGACCATGAGATGCCGTTTCATGACCATACTTAGAAGGGATTGATCCACTTGAAGAACTTGGTGATCCAGCCGGGCTCCTGAGCCTCGGAGACGATGCCTCGCCCTGTCAACTCGACTTCCGCGTCCGCGAGGCGGTCGCTCCATATCCGGTTTCCGGCGTCGATGTCGGCGGGACGAGCCACCCCGCTGATGTAGTAGTGGTGCTCCTCGTCGTTCACCATGATCACGCGGTGGCCTTCGACGAACAGGTTGCCGTTGGCGAACTTCTTCTTGACCGTGGCCGCGACGGTAAACCTCACGTCGTCTTGGCGCGCGGTTCGACCGACATTACCGGACTTCAACGCGAGGTCCGCGGTGACGCCGTCGGTGGTGGCTGCCGTCGCCGGTCCCATCCCAAAGCCGAAGCTCAGGCCACCGTTCTTGTCGACGTCGGTGCTCGCGCTGCGTTCGGCCTGCGCGATCTCGACGATCTGCACCACGACGATGTCGTTGACCTCCAGCGCTCTCACGTCGGTCACCGCATCCAGTAGCGCGCCGTTATCCACGAACAGCGAACCGCTGGCATCGGTCGCGTCAGGAGCCGTCTGTTCCACCGGTTGTTTGTAGTCTCGGACCTTCGGCGTGTACTCACCGATGTGCCCGGTGCCGCAGCCCGCGAGCCCCCCCAATACAACCGCCGCCGCCCATGTCGAGTGGCCCACGCTCGCACGTCTCCTCATTGTCGTACCTCCGCTCGACCGGCGCTGGTCACCGTGGCGTCGATGATCCGTCGGGATCGTGAATTACGGACGCGCACCGGTTCCCCGGCCCCACCGCTGCCCAGCGCCTTGGCCTTCAACGTGACCGAGAGCCCGCCCCGGGTCACGATGACCTCGACCGTGTCCCCTCGGCGCACCAGATACTGTTTCCGAACCGACGCCCGGCGAAGCGAGACCCCCGGGGCGATGGCGTGTCTGGCCACCTCACCGACCACATCCGAAATCGACGACACGAAGAGATCGGCTGACGCCCCGTCGTAGGGCGCCAACGAGACGTCTTCGGCCCGAATGACCGCGCCCTTCGGGATCGCCCGCGCGGCGATGACCACCGTCGGCGGCCCGCCCCACCTGAACGCCAGCACCGCGCGGCCGGCTCGCTGACCATGTAGTCGCGCCTCCACCTCGACTCGAAACCTTCGCGGCCCGGACCCCAGCGGCGTCGCCCGAAAGAGCATGCCATCCTGCGGCGGGGGCAGACGACGGAACGACTCACGGCGGATCCGAAGTCGGCGAACCTCGTCACGGTGAACCCGCGAAGCGGCGAGGATCACCGCCATCCCCGGCGTTTCAGCCTCCGCGACCGGAGCGCCGATGGCCAAAGCTGCGAGCAGGCACATCATGGCTACCGCAACCGATTGGTCTCTTCCATCATCCGATCTGCGGTCTGAATGACCCGCGAGTTGGCCTCGTAGGCGCGTTGACCGGTGATCATCGCGATCATCTCTTCGACCACCTGTACGTTCGAGCCTTCGAGGTACCCGCCCTGCAGGTCACCGAAGACCCCCTCTCCCGGCGTTCCCACCCGCACATTGGATTCGAAATCTGCCAGTCGATACAGGTTGTCTCCGGTGCCTTCGAGAAGGTCGGGGTTGAGCACCTGGGCCAGCTGCAGCGAGCCCACGGTTTGTCGGGTGTCGTCGGCCATCAACGCCTCGACCGTCCCGTCGGGGTTGATCAACAGCTGGGAGTGATTCGCGGGCAGTTGGACCCGAGGGGATAGCGGATGCCCGTCCTTGGTCCGCAGAAGGCCGTCGGAAGAAACCGTGAACGCCCCATTTCGAGTGAGTCGGAACTCGCCGTCGTCCATCCGAACGATGAAGAAACCTTGGCCCCGAATCGCCACGTCGGTCGGCTGACCGGTGGCCTTGAAGTCGCCCTGCATGAAGTTTCGAACGATGGCCCCGTCTTTGACCCCCAGGCCGACCTGAGTGCCCGTGGCCGTGTTTCGAGACGCCGTTCCTCCTCCGCCTGCGGGCCGAAGGGTCTGGTACATGAGATCTTGAAACTCGGGCCGGCTCGCTTTGAAGCCATCCGTATTGACGTTGGCGAGGTTGTTCGCGATGACGTCGATCTTCCGCTCCTGGGCAAGCATGCCGGTAGCGGCGGTGAACAAAGCTCGACTCATGTCTCCTCCTGGCGCTGACGCGGACTGAACACCGCGTTCGGAGCCTTCCTGGCTCCTGGTGTCCGCGGGGTTCATCGGCCCGCGAACGTTCGTCGTCACTGACTTGTTCGTTCGATCAGGTTTTCGTCCGCTTCGCGGTACGCTTGAATGACTTTCATCGACGCTTGGAACCCGCGCTCGAGGTCGATCAGCTTGACCATCCCTTCGAGAGACTGAACATTTGAGCCTTCGAGGTACCCGACGGCCAGCGTATTGGGCTGTTCGAACGCTGGCCCCGACGCTTCGGTGGTCACGTAGGTCCCGCCTCCCAGTCGCTCGAGCGCCGTCTCGTCGGTGACCTGGTGAAACGTCAGGCGCCCGATCACCTGCTCGTTCTGGTGGACCCGGCCGTCGGCGGATAGCTGGAACGGAACGTCTTCGATCAACCGGATACCCAGGCCGTCGTCGCCGACGACGGTATGACCATTCTGGTCGGCCAAGAGCCCGTCCGGGCTGCGTACGAGGCTGGCGGTCCTCAGAAGAACATCCCGCCCTCCTTCGGTCTTGGCGTGTACGTATCCTGGTCCTCTGAGCGCGAAATCGCCCGCCCGGTCCGTCCGGAGCAACGGACCGGGCTCGATGTCGAGCCGGGCCTTGGAGGTCATCACCATTTGTCGGTTCGGTGCCCGAGCCTCTCGCAAAACGGTCTCGAAAGTGACCTCTTCCGATCGATAGCCGGCGGTATCGCGATTGGCGAGATCGCCGGCTACGATGTCCACCTGGTTCTGCCGCGCGACCGCCCCCGCCGTGGCTTGGTAGATCCCGTACGTCATATTTCAGCGATCGTCCGGCCGGCCGCAGAATCAATCGCCGCCGGCAACGTTGCCTGCCGCCTTCACCGCGAGGACGCAACGCCGATGATGGCGTTCGTGAGCCCCGAACGTCTTCGCAGGATTCTCCGGGTTCTCGAAGAGCGAAGGAACGACGCGCATCAACGGTATCTTCAGGCCGAGATCGGCCGAAGCCGGATCACCGACCAGATCGCCGCCCATCAGCGCCGACTCGATCTCTCGCTCGACACCTCCGACTGTCCGACGGGATTCCGGCTCATGATGGCCACCGCCCACTACCAAACCCGCCAGCGGCTGCTGGCCGAACTCGAACAGCTAGACGTATTGCTCGCGCGTTTCGACCGCGAGGAGCTCACGCCGAAGCGGGCAGCGTTCGCCCGCGCGTCGAGAAAAGCGAAGGGATTCGAAAGAATGATCGAGCGTCGCGAGGCGGATCGAGCCCACCAACAGGAACGCAAGGAACGCGCGACCCTCGACGAAGCGGCCCTGCAGCGATGGCTCGGTAACGACGGATGACGAAGGCCGCTACTTGGCCCGCAGCAGCTCGTCGATCATGTCCTGGCGGGAGGCGCCGGTCTGATTCTCTCGCAACCGGTTTACGCCGGCATGGGCCTGCATCCCCGAGTCATCGGAGATCGAAACCGCAGTTTCGGCCCCCGAGTGGTCGATGAGCTTGATGACCCGCCGCTCGACCTCGAGGATGGTCGTCGCGATGCGATTGATCGTCTGACACGTCAGGTCTTGAAACGACAGCTCGGTCATCATCTTGATGAGAAGATCGGTGCGGTCGTGGCTGAGGGCCTCGACCTTTGCCACCGCTTCCATCGCTGAATCGTCACCGGCCTTCTTGCACGCCGCCTCGACTTTCTCTAGGGCCTCGGTTGCTGCTTCGTCCTGCGCCATAATCTGTTCGACGAGGTCGATCATGTTATGGGCGGCGGTCTCCGTCACCTTCGTGACTTCGGCCAACGCGTCCGAAGCGGCGGGAAGCTCACTATGCAGGCCTCCGAGCATTCGCCGGGTGTCGTTGATGTAGTTGATGAGGCCAGTGAGCTCGGTCTGGAGAACACTGTATCTTTCAACCAGGCCGAGGCCAATCTCCGAATCGGACGGCATCGGGTCCTCCTTCCCGCTCAGCTAGGAAACATTTCTCGAAGCTTCTCCTCGAGGATCTTGGCCGTAAACGGCTTCAGGATGTAGCTGTTGACCCCGGCTTGAACGGCCTCGACAACCTGATGCTTCTCGGCTTCCGCGGTCACCATGAGGAACGGCGTTCCTTGAAGTTCGGGATCGGCCCGGACATCCTTCAGCAGCTCGATGCCCGTCTTCACCGGCATGTTCCAATCGGAGATCACCAGATCGTACTTTTTGCCTTTGAGCGCGGTGAAAGCCTCCGCACCATTCGGCGCCTCATCGACATTGGTGTAGCCTAGCTGTCGGAGGATGTTCTTCACGATCCGGCGCATGGTCGAGAAGTCATCGACGGAGAGGATCTTACTGTTCTTATCCAGCATCGCGTGTTCCCTTTTTCGAGGTGCGCTCGGCGCAACTTGTCTCCCGAATCCCTTCGGCTTCCGGATCTCGATGTTGAGGCGGCGTGTGTGAATAACATCGCCGCACTAAAGGCCCGGCTCTTCCGATGGAAAGGTGACGTGGCTCGACCCCATGCGCGGTCTAAGCAAGCTCGCCTTGTAGGCTCTCTCGCAGCATTTCCACCGTCTTGCGAAGAATCTGGCTGATTCGAGACTGCGTCACCCCGAGGACCTCTCCGATCTCCTGAAGCGTCAGCTCCGCCTCGTAGTACAGCCCGAGGACGAGCCGATTGCGCTCGGGCAACCCGGCCATCGCCTTCGACAGGAGCTTCACGTGTTCCTGCCATTCGAGCTCCTCGGTGACGCTGGCTGGGGGTTCCCACAGGCTGTTCAACGCCAGCGTGTCGAGCGTGCTGGGGTCGACGACCTCCGGCGGCGCTCGCCGAGCGCGGTTGCGCTGAACTTCCTCCACCGAAATGCCCAACGCCTGGGCGACGCTGTAGTCCCCGACCGGCTGGCCCTGCTCCTTTTCCAGCTCGGTTCGCGAGTCGGCGACCGAACGCGACTTACGGCGCATGCTCCGGGTCAGATGGTCGAGACTGCGAAGCTCGTCGAGAACCGCGCCTCGAATTCGTATGCGAGCGTAGCCCTCGAACGACGTCCCTCGCTTGTCGTCGTACTTCGCCAGGGCGTCCAGCAAGCCGACCATGCCGGCGCTAAACAGATATTCGCGGTCGACGCTCGCCGGCATCCGCTCGGCGACCTGTCTGACCACGCTGTAGACCATCGGCGCATACTTCCGCACGGCCTCGTCGTGAACGGATTTGTTTTTGCGAGGAACGTGGTTCGTATAGGTCTTGAGAAGTCGTTGCATTGGTTTCTCCTTGAGATGGCGAGCGTCAGGGGGCTGAGATCTCGGCGGCGACGTCCTCACCGTCGAGGCGACGCGCGAGCGCAGTGATGCATCGAGCGGCCGGGGCGCTCGGAAACGATACGATGAACGGCGTCTGCTCTCGGGTCGCTCGTTCGACTACCCGGTCACGGTAAACGTAGCCTGCATACCCGGCCTCCACGCCGAGGAACGATCGCGAGGCGGAATTCAGGCAGCCATACATTTCGCGGGCGTCGCCGGCGAGCCGGACTCGATTGACGAGCACCTGAAACGGGATGTCGATTCCGTATTTGGCCGCGACCTTGACCAGCGCGTAGGCGTCCGTGAGCGAAGTCGCCTCCGGGGTCATGATGACCAGAACTTCGTCGGCCATCGACAGCGCCAGACGCACGTTGCTACCGATGCCTGCCGCCGCGTCGACAAGAACATAGTCGTAGGGTCGCTTGTATAGCTCGAGCGCCTCCATCAACTTGACCTGCGCTCCGAGCTCCAGCTCGGCGAGCTTGGCGAGCGCGCTTCCCGCAGGCACGAAGTCAAAGTGCTCTCGGTACGGGACGACGACCTCCTCGAAACTCCGCACGCCCTCGAGGAGGTGGCTAGCGTTGTACTCGGGGGACACGCCGACCAACACGTTGATGTTCGCCAGTCCGAGATCGCCATCGATCACCAGAACTCGCCGGCCGAGCTGCGATAGAGCGACAGCGAGGTTGACGGAGATGTGGGACTTGCCGACCCCACCCTTGCCCGAGGCCAGCGCGACCACGCGCGGACGACCTCGGACCGACGAGGGCACCAAGAACGGCTCGGCTTGATTGACGGCTTCGGACATCATAGCGACGCAACTACCTCAGTGCTCAAGACGGCATTCAACAGTGCATCCAACGACGGACGAATGAGATCGTCCGGGATGCGGGGTCCCTGCGAGACGTATCCGATCGGCACCTTCGCTCGCCCTGCCGCTGCAAGGACACGGCCAACGTATGGCGCCTCGTCCAATCGTGTAACCGACAGCCT
This sequence comes from Myxococcota bacterium, assembly GCA_028289325.1. GTDB lineage: Bacteria > Myxococcota > Kuafuiibacteriia > Kuafuiibacteriales > Kuafuiibacteriaceae > JANQQN01. The sequence goes on from JANQQN010000334.1 coordinate 11,398, forward strand.
TTTGGCACCGACGAAGGCGAATGCCGACAGTGCGGTGTCAAAGTCTTGGGACCCATACGTCGCGGGGACAACGGTGTGGATTTCGGCCTTGGACACCGCCTCGAACGTGCGGCGCAAAGTTCGCAGACCGGATTCGTCGCGCGGGTTGACCGATGAGGAATCGAGGATGACCGGGTGCTCCTCGGCCCTCTCGGCCACGGCGGCAAAGTCCTCGTGGTCGGCGATCTCCAGAAAATCGACGCCCAGCGTCCGCGAGCATCGTCGCAGCGTCTCGATGCCAACCCCTCTTCGCGGCAAGACGATCCCCAAGATGGGTCGGCGCATTCCTCCCAGGCACAGGTCGGCAGCGAGTTTCGCGGCGAGCGTCGTTTTCCCGACGCCCGCTCCTCCGCAGAAGACGACCAGGCCCGGGTCGATTCGTTCGCCGGCCGGCGCCACGTCGACCAGGCACCGCAGGGCGTTGCGGACCTGCACGAACGCGTGCCGAACCTCGTTACCGGGGGTCGTTTGCTCCTCGATCTCGATCCCTTGGATGAGACGCAAAGCATCGGCCTTTGGAAAACCCGCTGCGTCCAGACGCTCGATCAATGGAAGCCAGCTGCGAGGAAGCGCGCGACCCTCCAGCAGCCCGGATAAGACCTCACTCTCAAGCTGGGCCAACCTTCGGGCGAGATCCAGCAGTGCGGTGTTCGCTGAGCCGTCGTCACGATTCCGCATCGCCGCCAGCTCCCGACGAAGGTCGGCGACCGCCCGGGGGGTACCGTTACGCTTCGGCGCTGGCGCGGACACCGCCTCGGGGGTCTCCCGGGCGACGACGGCTTCCCACTCGAATTCGTCCTCGGATCCTTCTTTGAAGTGACGGCGAACGGCGAGGACCAGCGGGTCGGGGCCGAGGGTCCGGCGAGCTTCGTTCAGGACTTTGTGGCGCGTCGAAGCTCTGACGATCTGAACCTGCATCGCGCCTTAGCGCGACTACGCTGCAGAAATGGTGCCGACGACCTGCAGCTCGAATTGCGGGTCGTACTCTTGAAAAGCGATGAACCGAACGTCGGAAAGTTGACCCCCGAACAGCTCGAACAGCGGTCGTCGCAGCTGATCCGGCACGAGAATGATCGCTGGCTGCTGTCGCCGAGCCTCCGCGTCGCCACAGGTTCGATCGATCGACTGCAGCACCTTGGGGATGATCGCGGCGTCCGGCGTCAGCTGACCGGCGGGGCTCAGCGATCGTGCAAAGCTCGACGTCAAGTTTTCGTCGAGGGTCACCGCATGAATCGCGCCGTCCTCGTCGCACAGCTCGGCCGAGATTTGACGGCGTAGCGCGCCCCGCACGCGCTCCGTCATCGCCCCGATTGCATCGCTTTTGCCCGCCGTCTGGGTGAGCGTCTCGAGGATCAGCTTGAGATTCCGGATCGAGACTTTCTCCTGCAGGAGGTTCTTGAGGACGGTGAGGACCATCCCGTGGGGAAGCTCTGCTGTCCCGACCTGTTCGACCAACCTCGGGGCCTTGTCTCGGGTCATGTCCAGAAGCTCCTGCAGCTGATCGCGCCCCAATAGCTGCGCCGCGTTGTCGCGCACCACCTGACTGAGATGCGTCGCAATGACCGTTTCCGGCTCCACGACGACCATGTCCAGTCCCTCGGCGCGGCCTCTGACCTGGGGCCGGATCCACCAGGCCTTCAGTCCGAACATCGGCTCTCGGGTTTCGATCGCGTCGGGCAACTGCGGATCCGAGGCTTCTTGGGTCGTAGCGAATGCCAACAACCGATTCGAATGGACCTCTCCCTTGCCCACCTCCACCCCTTGGATGCTGATCGCGTACTCATTGGGCTGAAGTAGCAGCTCGTCTCGGAGCTTGACGGTCGGGGTAATGACCCCGAGCTCCCGCGCGATCTTCTGCCGAACCGACTTCACCTTCGCGCCCAACGATGACTCCACCATGGGTACCAGGGCGAAGCCGACCATGACGCACACGTCGTCGATATGGAGGACCTGGCTCAACGGGACCTCCTCCGGCCCCGACTCCTGCGTCTCGATGCTGCGTTCGGTCTCGATTCGAATCTTTTCTGCCAATCGCTGACGGTAGGCGACGTAGAAGAGCGTTCCCGCCAACACCGCGAACGGAAGAAACGGCAACCCCGGCAAGAGACCGAGAAAAACCAAAAAGCTCGCCGCGACGTACAACACGTTGCGAATGCCCAGCATTTGCCGCACGACTTCGTCGCCGAATCGGGCGCGCCCTGACGCGCGGGTGATCGCGATACCCGCGGCCGTCGAAACGAACAACGCCGGTATCTGAGAGACCAGACCATCTCCGATCGTGAGCTGCGGATAGACCGAGAAGGCGGTCGCGAATGGGAGGCTATGCTGCAGCATTCCGATCCCCAGACCGCCGACGAGGTTCAGCGCGGTGATCGCGAGGCCCGCGACGGCATCGCCTCGGATGAACTTACTCGCACCATCCATCGCCCCGTAGAAGTCCGCCTGCTGGTAGAGATCCTCGCGGCGACGGCGAGCCTCCGTTTCATTGATCGTCCCCGAGTTCAGCTCCGCGTCGATGCTCATCTGTTTGCCGGGCATCGCGTCGAGGTTGAAGCGGGCGGATACCTCGGCGATCCGGCCCGAGCCCTTGGTGATAACCACGAAGTTGATGATGACCAAGATGATGAAGACCACGACGCCTACCGCCGCGTCTCCGCCCACGACGAATTCGCTGAAGGCCTGGATGATCTGGCCCGCGGCATCCGGGCCGTTTTGCCCTTGGCCGAGAATAAGGCGAGTCGACGCGATATTGAGCGAAAGACGCAGCAGAGTACTGACGAGGAGGAGCGTCGGGAAGATCGAAAAGTCGGTGGGGCGATCGCTGTACAGCGCGGTCAGAAACACCACCAATGCGACGGCGATACTCACCGCGAGCATGGCGTCCAACACCATCGGGGGAAGCGGAATGACGAGCATTCCCACGATCCCCAGGAGGGCACCGCCAACAAAGACCTCGGTCCGCATGGCCCGCGGGGCCGGATTGAGCGCCTCCGAAGTCATCTAATCGCCTCTCTGCGTCGATAAACGATGGCCAGCAGACGCGCGACCGCCTGGTATAGTTCCTTCGGTACCGTCCCTCCTTCTTTGACCAAACCGAACAGCCCTCGAGCGAGAGGCTTGTCTTCGACGATCGGCACCTGTAACGCCCGCGCGAGGCGTCGGATCGTCTCCGCTCGAAAGTCTTTGCCCTTGGCCACCACCACCGGGGCGTCATCGCGGCCGGGCCAGTACCTCAGAGCCACGGCGTAGTGAGTGGGATTGGTGGCCACGACCGTCGCGTCCTTCATCCGCTCGGGTAGCGGTTGGCCGAACACCAGATCCTTCATCCGCTGTCGTCGGGCCTGCCGGATATGGGGGTCCCCAGCGTCCGCCTTGACGTCTTCCCGGACCTCCTGCTTGGACATCTTCAGCCCTTCTTCTTTTCGATAGCGAACCCAAGCGAAGTCGATGAGGGCGATGACGATCATAACGAACGTCACGGGGAGAAGAACGGACGACGCGGTCTGCTGCATGAAGATCACCAGCCCCAGCTCGTTTCCGAACGGGAGGCGCCAAATCTTCTGCGGCTGGTCGCGAAGAATAAAACCGACCAAGGCGATGATGCCCAGCCCCTTGGCCAGCGACTTGAACAAAGTGACGAAGAACTGCGGCGACACGACCCGCTTGATCCCCTTTCGAGGATCGAGCTTGGCGAAATCCACCTTCACTCGCTCCGGCTGAAACCGAATGCCGACCTGAAGCAGATGGACCGCGCCCAGGGTGATGACCGACGCCACCCCGACCGGAACCACGAAGCTAGCAAGTCGCAGGGCGGTCGCTCGTAAGACATCGACCACGAGCGCACGATCGAGCTGCAAGCGGCGACCCATCTGGTCGATCATGTCCATCCCGATGATCGCCTCCCGAAACGAACCCAGAACCCGCGGGCCAACCATGGGCAAGATCCACGCGATGGACAGCGCCAACACCAACAGACTCATGGCAATCGCGGCCTCCTGAGATACCGCAGGGTCCCCCTTCTCGAGGTCTTCTTGCCGCCGCCGAGGTGTTGGTTCTTCTGTGCGTTCGGCGCCGCCTTTCTCTTCCGCCATCGCTTATCCCCCCAAAGACCTCAAAAAGATCTCGAACGACGCCATCAGGTAGCCGTTGAGCACCGGGGCGAACGTTTCTAGGGACGCAAACAGCCCGATCGTGCCCGCAGCGAGGGTCAGCGACGGTCCTTCGATCAGCCAGTTGAGATTGGGAATCGCGCGGGCCAAGACGCCCACCAGCAGCTGGGCCGCGAACGCGGCCGCGACGAGCGGAGCCGCCGCCCGCAGAGCCGCGGAGAAAAAGATCGCGACCAAACTCCCCAGCCGACCGGGATCGCCAACGATGACGGACGCGGTTTCGGCCATCGGTAGGCCTCCCGACCCCGCAGGAATGATCTCGAACGATCGCTCCATGAGAATCAGCATCCGGGCGGGACCGTCGCCTACGACGAACACAGCCAGAACCAGGAACGTGTAACCGCTTCCCATCAGGTTGACGTCGATCGCCAGGGGATTGCCGAGGCCGGCGTTCGACAACCCCATCTGCGCCCCACCGACCTCTCCCGCCAAAGAAAACGCCTGCAGGCACAGCATCAGCACGAACCCGATCACCAACCCGAGCAGAACTTCGACCAAGGCCGCGCGTATCCACCCCACTTCGGCCGGCGGGGCACCATCTACGGACACCAGCAGCGCGAGCCCACCCGCGAGCACCACGCGCAGCGGAGCAGGAGTCAGATGGCCGGGGAACGGCGAAGACACCATGAACGCGCTGAAGCGAAGAAACGACAGGAACACCAGCGCCGCGCCTTCTGCCGTTCCTCCTATGCCGTTCATCGCCCCGCCACGACGGCCGCTTGGGCGATGGCCGCGCGCATGATGATGACGAACCGGTCGAGTCCCCAGGGGAGAATCAGCGCGCTGACCGCACCGACGGCGACGACCTTGGGCACGAAAGTCATCGTCGGCTCGTTGATCTGCGTCGCGCCCTGCAGGGCGCCGATCAACACCCCGACCACGAGGCCGGTGAGCAAGATCGGCGCCATCACCGTCGCCGCCGCCAGCAACGAAGCCTTCATGAGGGAGACGACAAGATCCGGCGTCACGTCGAGCCCCCGAAGCTCCTCACCAATGACGCGACCAGCAGCGACCATCCGTCGGCGAGAACGAATACCATGAGCTTGAATGGCAGCGAGATCGCGGTGGGCTGCACCATGATCATGCCCAGGGCATTCAAGAGCGCGGCAACCGCGAGCTCGATGACCAAGAAAGGAACGAAGAGCAGAAAGCCGATGGAGAACGCGGTCCGCAGCTCACTGAGAATGAACGCGGGAACCGCGACCCGCATCGGCACGTCTTCCGGTCGCTCCACCGGAGGCGCCTCGGCGAGGTTCAACACCAAGGCCAGATCTCGGTCGCGAGTCTGGCGGAGCATGAAGTCTCGGAGCGGAGACGACGCCCGCTCCATGGCCTGAACCTCGGTGATCGTCCCCGCGAGGTAAGGCTCGACCCCGTCTTCGTAGACCTTGTGTAGCTGAGGCCCCATCACCAGGTAGGTGAGGAACAGACTGATTCCGATGAGCACCTGGGTCGGCGGCATCTGATTCAGGCCCATTGCGTTCCTCAAAAAGCCGAGCACGATCAAGATGCGAAGGAACGCGGTCATCGACAGAATGACCCCCGGCAGCACCGTCAGTGCCGTCAGGAACATCATGACCCGCAGCGGAGACGCGGAGCTAAGCTCCTGTAGAATCGGTCCCATCGTTCCTCCTGGGCGCTGTCAAAGGCGCGATCCTCGCGCCCGCATACGGCTATAGACTATTCAGACGACGAAGAATCTGCTGCTTGTTGAGCGCCGCCGTCCCCGCCGCCGCGTTCGTCAGTTCTTCTTGCACGAGGCTCGCGAACTTCTTGCCGTCTCGCTTTCGGTGCGGGGGCTCGGCCTCGTCATCTTCGGCCACGCTCGGCCTTCGATCCGACGTTGGCGCTTCGGCGGCGCGCAAGACGGCCAAGCTGGTCAACTGCCCACCGCTCGCGCCGATCAGCAGCTCTTGCTCTCGCGCTCGGACCAACAGCAGCCGCTGGCCGCGACCGATCCACATCGTCTCTTCGATCTCCAGAGCCTTCGTAGGGTCGAGATCCGGCTGCTGCGCGCGGTACGATCGGACCGCGACCGCGATGCCAAAGATCGCTGTCGCCACCCCTAGTGCCCACAAAGCGAGTCCTACTCCGGGTCCGGTAGGATCGCTGTCCGGGGGGTTCCCGAGGACCCCAGCCGCTTCTGCGATGCGAGCGGGCTCGGACTGCCGACGCTTCTTTTCGATGTCGTCGAGTCGCTTGAGCAGTCGCTCGACGCCTTCCTCGGGCGACGTCGGCGTGGTTTGCGCGAACGCTGCGGCCCCAGCGAAGGATACGGCCACGCAGGCTATGAATCCGATGACTTTCATGACGCGGCACCTCCTGACGACGCGCTTCCCAAGATGTCGACCCGCTCGGTCTGAGTGACGATATCGGTGAGCCGAACGCCGAACTGATCGTTGATCACTACCGCCTCTCCCCGGGCCACGAGCTTGCCGTGAACCAGCACGTCGAGGGGCTCCCCCGCGAGCTTCGTCAGCTCCACGATCGACCCTTGCGCGAGCTGGAGAAGATCGCCGATCTGGATGCTGGTCCGTCCGAGCTCGACGGAGACCACGAGCGGGATGTCCATGATCCGTTCGAGATTGCTGAGATCCTCATCTCCATCCCCTTCCGCGCCGGCGATACGGCCATCGTTCAACTCCGTCATGATCCCTCCTGGGTCATCGTTTCTCCCGCCGCGCCATCGAGCTTCACGGCGAGTCGACCCCGGCTCCTGACCGGGAATCCGTGCGTCTTCAAGATTCCTTCCACTCGACACGGAAGTGGCTTGTTGGCATCGACGCTGAGTCGGAGCGTGTCCCCGGTCTGGAGCGTCATGAGATCGCGCAGCATGACGTGCCCTTCACCAAGCTCGACCTGAAAATCGACAAATATGGACTCGATGACGCGTCGGATGGTGGTCGTCCAGTTGTTGTCTTCCGCCGTCCGCTCGGTCTGCAGCGCCGACGACAGCTGTCGCCGGATCGGTTCGATGACCGCGTAAGGAATCAGCAACGAGATGTAGCCCCGGGTCGTGCTCTCGAGCTCCACCTGAAACACGACGTGCACGGTAACGTCGGTGGGGGCCGCGATGGCCACGAACTGTGGATTGAGCTCGGTGCGGTGATACTCGGGCGAGAGCTCGATGACCGGGGCCCACGCCTCCCCGAGGTCTTTGAGCACCAGCTCGACAACCTGTCGGATGAGGCGGAGCTCGATGGTGCTGTAGTCGCGACCTTCTACCCGATACCACGACCCCTTCCCCCCGAAGACATGATCGACGAGACCGAACATCAGGGCCGAGTCCACCGAGACCAAGCAAGGATTGCGAAGCGGAGGCATCCGAAAGACGTTGAGGCACGCGGGTACCTGAACGCTGGAGATGAACTCGCTGTACTTCATCAGCTGCGTCGACTCGTGAGTGACTTCGACGTTGCGGCGAAACATGTTGAAGAACGACACCCTCATCAGCCGCGCGAGGCGCTGACTGAGAATGTCCAAGGTGGGCATTCGACCGCGGATGATGCGGTCGTTGCTGGTCAGGTCGTACGCTCTCGCGCCTTCGGCATCGACCGCATCGTCAGCGTTCTCCTCCTGGACATTGCCCTGGTTGATGGCCTGCAGAAGCGCGTTGACTTCGTTTTGAGAGAGTACGTTTTCCATCAGGAGCTCGCTACTGGGTCATGAAGTCCGTGAAGAACACCCGCCGAACCTCGCCGGTGGTCAGGATGTGATTCAGACGGCGCTGAATGTTGTCGCGGATCGTCGCTTTCGCCCGCGCGCCGTACGTCTCCTTGATCTTGAGGCTCGAGAGGTACGAGATGACGATGTCGCGGACCTGCGGGTCGCGGGCTCGAAGCTCGTTCTTCGTCTCTCGCGCCGACACCTCGGCCTTCAGGGTCACCTTGAGATATCGGGGGTGCCCCGGATCGTTGAGGTTGATGACGAACGCACCGAGCTTCACCGTCGGTCCCAGGTCCGTGGCGGAGTAGGAGCTGCCCTCCTCTTCGTTGGGCTTATCGCCGTCCGCGGCCGGCGGATCCGCAGCCGCAGCCTCACCGTCCTCCCCTTCGACCGTGGCGTCGGCTTTCGCCGCGCTGCTCGCCGCGGCGGAGTCGGCGGCCGCGCTCTCCGACGAGCCGCTGAGCATGATGAACGCCCCTAGTCCGCCCAACGAAAGGACGTTGCACAGCAGGAGAGCCAAGATAAGGATCTTGGACATTCCTCCTCCGCCTTTGGGTTTGGCTGCTTGATTTTGTTCTTCGTCCATGGATGATGCCGCGCGATCGTCGGTCAGCTCGAGATCGCCAAGCCAGGTAGCACTCCGCGTGCCAGTGAGGCCCTCGCCGAAATCGGCAGGGTCGGGGGGCCCAGATCCCCGTCGTCAAACTCTCGACTGTCGATGGCCTGGCGACGCGTCAACGATTCGACGACGTCTCAAACCGCACGACTGGCAATCCGGCCTGCGTCAAGGTGGGCGATTGGCCCAATGCTCGGGCCCAGACCCCTGATCACCCCACCACGTACGATTCCGCAGTAGGTGGAGGCCGGTTGGCACTGTCCTGCGGTGCAGCGCGGCACGCATCGATACAACGACAGTGCAGGAATTGCGCCGATTATGCTCCGAGCGCTACAAGTGGGTCGAGTCTCCGCCTATGACGCTCAACCGCTCGAATCGCGTGCTCATCGTCGATGACGAGGAGCAGATCCTCAAGTCGATCTCTCGGGACCTGTCGCGAGCGGGCTACGACTGCCTAACTACCAATGGAGGAGCGGGCGCCAAACGCGCGATTGCCGACCAAGACGGCGCCTTCGACGTCATTCTTTGCGATCTCATGATGCCCGAGGTCGACGGCCTCGACGTTCTTCGGTTCGCCAACGCCCAACCGAAGCCCGCGCCGGTCATCATCCTGACCGCCTACGGCACGGTCAACGCGGCGGTGGCGGCGATGAAACTCGGGGCAGTGGATTTCCTCGAGAAGCCCGCCAGCCCGGAGGCCATCCGGGCGGCCATTCAGCTCGCCACGAGTAAGCCTCGGACCGCCCCCTCCCACAGCTCGTCCACCGGGAAAGGATTCTATGTTCCAGAGCTGGTCGGTTCCGATCAGTGGCTGCCCGGATTCATGGCGACCCTTCGCCGCATCGCTACTCACGAAGTCACGGTCCTCATCGACGGAGAGACCGGCACCGGCAAGAGCGCGGTCGCCCGGCAACTCCACGCGGCATCACCGAGAGCCAACGCACCATTCGTCGAAGTCAATTGCGCGAGCATCCCTACCGAGCTGGTCGAAAGCGAGCTTTTTGGCCACGTCAAGGGCGCTTTCACAGGGGCGACAGCCGACAAGGTCGGATTCGTGCGCGAAGCGAACGGCGGAACGCTGTTTCTCGACGAGGTGGGCGAGTTCGAGCACGGCCTGCAGTCCAAGCTTCTGACCCTCCTTCAGGAACGTCGAATCCGCCCCATCGGCGCGACCCGCGACTTCAACGCCGACGTTCGATTCGTAGCCGCCACGAATCGCAATCTCGAAGTCGAGGTTCAAAGAGGCCGCTTCCGCGAAGACCTCTACTTCCGGCTCAACGTCATCAAGCTCACGATCCCCCCCTTGCGCGACCGGGTCGACGATATCCCTATCCTTATCGAACACTTTCGCCGTAAACACTTCTCCCAACCGGGCGGCCAACGCTGCCCGAAGTTCAGCGACCGCGCACTCGAGGCCATGCGGCGCTACGACTGGCTGGGCAATATTCGAGAGCTAGAGAACGTCGTTCAGCGGCTGGCGATCATGCATCCCGACAACGAGGTCATCGACGTAGACAAGCTCCCCAACATCATCCAGGAAGCCGCCCGCGAACCAGAGACATCCAACGCCCCGATGAACGTCGAGATCCAAGAGCTGCCGGCGCCGGGAGCAGCCGTAGCGCCGCTGCCGGAAGAAGGCCTCGCGCAAGCGGTCCTCAACTATCAGCGTGACCTTCTCATCAAGGCGCTGCGCGAATCGGGCGGCAACAAGACGCAGGCGGCCAGAAAGCTCAGAGTTAAGCGCACCACGCTCATCGAGAAGTGCAATCGTCTCAAGATAGACGCAGATGTCTTCAAGCCGGAGGCGTCCAACGCGATGGCCGGCCGTCAGCCAGCCGACGACGACGACGACGAGTAGGTCCGTTTTCCGTCTGCCCGCCGACTGGCACCTCGTTTGCCTATCAACGGCGGGTGTCCACGTCTCGCTTCGTTCGCTCCGCGCTCCTGGCGCTGACGACGGCGATCCTGCTCCCATCAGGGGCGGAGGCCGCAGAGCTCGCGAAGCAGGTGGTGGTCTTCAAAACGAAGCGAAACAGCCGGGTTCGGGTCAGTCTTGTGCCCGGCGATCGGGTCGCCACCCTCGCCGTGACCCGGCCTCCAAAGGGGCTGGTGAAGAAGCTCCAGGACCAGCTGGGTTTGGCGATGGTCAGCGTGGAACGGATCGACCTCGTCGATGATGTACTTCGAATCGCATTAGGACTTGGGAACGAGAGTTATCGGCTCAAGATTCGTGCGCTGCGACGGAAGAGCCGGGCGTACTCCATCGTCTTCTATCCCAACCCGTACTCGCCGACCGTCGCACCCCATACCCTGATCGGTCGGGTTCCGGATACGCCGCCTCGTCGCAAGTTGCCGTTCGTTCTCCCCGCCACCCCGAAACGCCATCCGTGCCAGAGGTTTCCCGAGACGGAGCGAATCATCGGAATGTTCGGCGACCGCGCGCCACCCGCGGTGACCACCGTAGTCGCTTTCGCCAAAAAGCTCCCCGACCTGGAGTGTCGCGACTTCTTCTTGGCCCAGGTCGCTGCCGCTCATCTGCAGCGGCACCGGGACCTCGCGAACCTGAAGGGATGGGCCTTCAATTTCAGCGGCCAAGACCGGTGGAACGCCTATCCCTTCGCGTACAGCTACACTGCGCTCGTGGCCTCGGCGGTCCTCATGCGAGCGGGGTTCCTGCCCGAGGTCGAGGCGCTGTTGGCCACGGACCGCATTCAAACGTCCAAGCGCCTGATTCCGTTTCGTGGCCTTCTCATGAGCGAACTTCTCCTGTTGCGTCGAGATACCGCGACTGCGCAACAGCTCTTGCGCGCCCTGTTCCGGGAACAAATGATGCCTCAGATCCGCGACGCAGCCGCGCTGCGCCTTACGGAGCTGGCGACCAAGGACGGCCCTCAGCAGGCGGCCTGGGTACTTCGAACCATCGTCCCCCGACTCCCGAGAAGCTCTCCGCTTCACGCGATGGTATCCGTGCGGGCGGGGGAGCTGGCATTGGCGATGGACGACCCGAAGCGAGCTCGCCGCTTCTTCACGCGAGCGACCCAAAGCACCGACCGACGTCTCAAGAACCACGCTCTGCTGCGCCTGGGTGATCTCGAGGTTCGCAAGGGAACAAAGGCTGCCCGTCGACGGGCCCACAAGCTCTACGAGCGCGTCGATCGCCGGGAACGCTGCCTGGCGGCCATGGCTCGTCTTCGGACCACCTTGCTCGACGGTCGAGACCGCGAGCGCCTGGAGCAGAACGTCATGGACGCCGTCGACGAACCTCAGTGCACCGGCCACGAAATGGATGCACGGTACGCGATGGCCGAACTATCGATCGTTCGTGACCAGTTCGCGTACGCCATCCGCCTGCTCGAGGCGGCAGAAGAGCATCACGACGATCGCTGGAGCAGTCGGAAGGTGTTCCACGACGAGATCACCCGCATCGCGGCCCTCGCTGTCGCTCGCTTGCGCCGTAACCGCGACTGGACGGGTCTCGTCGACCTCTATCGTAAGCACCTCGCGTCCCGACAAGCCAGCCTGTCCTCATCCAGTCTTCACTCCATCGCCACCGCGCTCAATCGCGTCGGCCTCAACTCGGAGGCCGCCAAGGTGGTGCGGACCACGCTCAAACAGAACCCCAGCGGAGACGACTTCGAGCGTTTGACCGTCGTGCTCGCTCGTAGCTACCTCGACGCCGATCAGCTGTATCTGGCGGAGATCGTCCTCGATTACTTCCGGCAGGTCAGATCTCGGTCCGAGAAGCTATGGGAGGTCCAGCTCACCCACGCCGAACTCCTGCTCCGTCAAGGGAATGCCGCCGCCGCCCTCGAGATCCTGCGCGCCGCCGAGAAGTCGACACCGAAAGGCGATCCCCGAGCCCGACTGCTCGTACTTCGGTCGGAAGCCGAATACGCGTTGTCAAACGCCGAGGCCGCCGCCGCCGCCCTTCTGGAAGCACTGCAGGGACCGTGGCTGCCATCGCTCGAGACCCGAGGGCGAGGCGTCAACGTTTTGTCGTTATGTCTACGGCAATGCAAGAAGAAGACGCTGGAACGATTATTGAAGAGCATCGAGACGAACGGACAAGATACCTTGCTCAGCGAGAGAATTCGCTACCTCGGTAAGAAGCGAGGCATCGGGCCGAAACCGAAGCTAGAGGAGTCTTCGGTTTGGAAGCGGCTGGAAGAAGTGGCCCCCGAACTCAAGGTGAGCCGGGGCGCCGCACGAAAGGGAGGCAATCAATGAGTCGTACCGAGTCGAATCCGGATCGGGTCGCGCTGCATGTCAATGGGCACTTGCTCGCCGTGGCGCAGGAGGCCGGATTTCATGCGTTCGAAGGCGCACTGCGGGGAGTAGCGCTGTCGGACTCGCCGGTGCTCATTCGTGCCAAGGATCATCACTGCGGAGACCTGGTTCATCGTCTCCACAAGCTCGGACGACGCAAGCAGCAGCCGGTTCACCAGTGCCGTCATCCCGAGGAGGCGGAGCGATTGTTCCGGATCATCCTCACCGCCGATGACGACGAGAACCACGAGGCACTCGGCACCTGGGCCTTGCATCAGGTCGAGGCCTGGCCGCGGGAGATGCAGCTCAACCTCCACCGAGTTCTCGAACAGCTGGATCAGAGCCGCCTGCACGGCCGCCTCCGCCATGAGCGCATCCCCCGGGTCGTGGTGCTGCAGTCCGACCATCACTCGAGCACCTCGCTGGAGCCCGAGCTAGCGGCCCGCCTGTCGTACTTTAGCGTCGAGGCCCGCCCCCACTCGAAGCGGAGCCTGCGGTCGTGAGCATCGTAGGCGACCGACTACTTCCGTGGTTCGAGCGAGCGCTCGACCTATCGGCTAAGCGTCATGAGCTCCTGGCCGGCAACATCGCCAACGTGGATACGCCCCACTACGTGCCGAAAGACCTCGAGTTTCGCAACACCCTCGGCCAAGAGCTCGATCAGTCGGTCGCGGGCACGTCGACGGCCGGGCTCGCCGCCACGAACCGCCCTGACAACCACGGGCGCCTGGACGGCAACCAGGTCGACCTCGATCTGGAGCTGACCCGTTTCGCAAGCAATCGAACCTTCCACGAGCTGGCCACCGAAGTCGTCAGCCGCCGCATGGCATTGATGCGATACGCCATCGACGAAGCGGGTCGGCGATGACCCTGTCCGTGTTCACCAGTCTCCAGCTCGCCGGCCGAGCCCTCTCGGTCCAACGGACCCGGCTCGACGTGGTATCCGCGAACCTCGCCAACGCCCAGACGACCCAGGTCGAGGGCCGGGAGGGGCCATATCGCCGTCGCGACGTCGTTCTCGAATCGGACGTCGCGCGAGGAAGCTTCGGGCAAGCGCTACGCGACGAGCTCGGCGGTACCTTCCCCACCGTACGGGTGGCCGACATACGAGAAGACTCGGCGCCGCCGCGGCTGAAGTATGACCCCGACCATCCCGACGCCAACGAAGACGGCTACGTCGCGTATCCCAACATCAACACCGTCGAGGAGATGGTGAACATGATCACCAGTATGCGCACCTACCAGGCGAACCTGTCGGTCGTCTCCGGCATTCAAGAGATGTCCCGTCGCGCGCTGAGCATCGGGAGGACCGGATGAACAAGATCTCGGGCGCTGACGGCCTGGGTTTCGCGCCACTACCGGCGATCGAGCCGATTTCCGCCGCCGGTGAATCGAACGACCCGTCGTTCGCCGAGATCCTTCAGGACGCCGTCGAAGGGGTGAGCGGCGCCCTGCATGAAGCCGACGTCACCGCGACCGAGGCGCTGGTCGGCGAAGCCGCGCCTCACGAAGCGATGATTGCGATATCGAAGGCTGACCTGCAGTTCCGTCTCATGACCCAGACCCGCAACAAGCTGGTCAACGCGTATCAAGAGCTCATGAACTTGCGCATGTAATGGCCGATGTATGGCTCTAGGTGACGCCGGATGGAGACCATCAACAACATCGTCGCCCAAGCCAAGAGCTACTGGAACGACGCGACGCCGGTCACTCGTGCCCTGCTTACGGTCGGTGCACTGTTCGTGGTCGTCGGCCTCAGCTACGCGCTCACCCTGGAGCCGGATCGAGATCTCACTCCCCTGTCGGAGCAACCGCTGACCTTGCAGCAGGTCGGGCGGATCACCGCCGAGCTCGACAAGCGAGGCATACCGTACGAGGTCGTCGAAAGTGGCACCCAGGTGATGGTGCCGCGAAAGAGACGAGGTGACCTGCTGGCCACCCTGGCTTCCGCCGGGATCAGCGCCCAACCGGAGTCCTTGGACGCGTTCGAAAACAGCCTCCTCGCCACCGACTTTCAGCAGCGAGAACAAGTTCGACAGTCTCTAGAGCGCTCGCTGGCCCGGGACATCTCATCGATGACGGCGATCGAGTGGGCTGAGGTCCACATCTCTCCCGGATCGAACAGCGTCTTTTCTCGGAGCAATCGAAAGGGTGCGGCTTCGGTGGTCATCAAGGTGCGACCCGGCTTCTCGATCCCCAAAGAGCGGGCGATGAGTCTCAAACACCTGGTCGCTCAGGCCGCTCATCGATACGGGGTCACCAGTGGTTCGGTCGCCGTCGTGGACCACGAGGCCCGAACCCTCGCTGCCGCCGACGAAGACTCCGAGCTGGGCATCAATACGAAAGCCCTCGCGCTTCAGCGCGAGACGGAGGACGATCTCGCGGAGCGGATCCGGCTGCTCCTCGAACCGGTCGTCGGACTGGGACGAGTGCGGGTTCAGGTCCGGACCCGAATGGACCTCAACCGAGTCGAAGAACGAGCCGAAAAGTACGACCCGGAGAATGCCACCGTTCTATCGGAGCGAAAGACGAACGACACTGCTCGCTCGCAGCGCCAAGACCCCGCGAACGCCGCCGGAACGCCCGGCAATATCCCGCAAAACAAGGCCGCCGACGCAGCCAGAGGTCGATCGCAGTCGAACCAAGCGCGGGCCGTCGCCGAGACTAACTTTGCGGTGCCGAAGGTCGTCACTCACACCAAACGGGCGATCGGGGCGATCCGACGAATGTCGGTCGCGGTCTTGGTCGACGCCAACGCATTCGCAGATCCCAACGCCCCCGTCGAAAAGACGGCGCCGAAGCCCAAGGTCGCTCCCGAAGAGGCGCAGGAAGACGAGGACGACGACAAGCTCGGCGAGCTTCCCCCGCGCCCGAATCAAGACATGTTGGTGGCCTTGGTCCGCGACGCAGTCGCCTTCGACGCCGCCCGGGGAGATACGGTAACCCTGAGCTTTCAGCCGTTCGTCCGGGTGGCTAGCACTCGTCATCGTATGCCGGCCGAGGAGCCAGGATTGTCCATGCCTTCCTGGCTCCCGATCAGCGTCGTGATGATGGTTGGATTCGTGATGATCGGCTTGGCCATGTCCCGGGCGGAAAGCCGGCGCCGACGTGAAGCCGAAGTCGCCGCCGCCGCGGCGGCTCAGGAGGCGGAAAAGGCCGAAGCCGAAGCCGAGCAATCCGAGCCGTCGTCCGAGATGTTGCTCAAGGAACAGGTGCGCCGGGTCACCAGCGAGAATGTCGCGGCCACCGTGGAGATCATCAAGGGGTGGCTCAGCACCACCCCCCAAGGATAGCTTATGGCCAGCCAACTGTCAGACCCTGAAAAGGCCGCGGTCCTCTTCCTTCACCTCGACGAGAGCGCCGCCGCCGAGATCTTCAAAAGGCTGTCCCGGCGAGAGATGCGCCTGCTGTCCTCGGCCGCCCGCAACGTCAGCGGTCTGGACGCCAACGACGTCGACGAGGTCTTGGCGGACTTCATTCACAAGGTGGAGGGAACGAGCATGGCCCTCAAGGGAGGGTCCGCGTTCGTCAACTCGATGGCCAAGAAGAGCCTGGGCGCGGAAAAGGCCAGAGAGTTCCTCGGCGACGACGGAGGTCTGGTCGACACCCTCGCCGACATCGACTCCCGGACCCTCGCGAGCTTGATCCGCAAGGAGCACCCGCAGACCGTCGCCTTGATCTTGGCCCACCTCCCTGCGCCGCGCGCGGCTGAAGTTCTGTCGCTACTGCCGGAAGCCGTACAAGGTGATGCGCTTCTGCGGCTGGCGGACATCGACAGCGTCAGTCCCGACGTCATCAAGCTCATCGAAGAAGCGATCCTCTCCGAGCTTCGCCTCGGGGGTGAATCCTCGTCGCGCAAAGTCGGCGGCGTGCCTATGGTGGCCGACGTCATCAACAGCATGGACAAGACCCGCGAGCAGGCTTTGATGCGCGACATTGAAGAGAACAATGAAGACCTCGCGGAGGAGATCCGAGGCCTGATGTTCGTCTTCGATGACCTGATCTTCCTCGACCCCAAGGGGGTGCAAACGCTGCTCAAGGAAGTTGAACGCGATACGCTGGTTCTGGCTCTCAAGGCGGCGGGTGACGAGCTCAAGGACCATGTCTTCAAGAATATGTCGGCGCGCGCGGTCGAAATGATGGTCGAGGAGATGGAGACCCGAGGCCCGGTCCGACTCAGCGAAGTCGAAAAGGCCCAGGGCGAGGTCGTGAAGGTGGCCCTCGCCCTCGCCCAGTCCGGCACGATCGAAATCTCGAAGGGTGGGCAAGATGAAATGGTCTAGAGGGCCCAAACGGATCTTCGACGGGGGTGCCGTCGGTCGCGACGCGGTCAACGTACTGCGCGCCGACCGGTCCGACGTCGGCATATTTCAGCCCTACTCGTACGAAGACGTCCACGGTGCCCCCCTGGTGTCTCCGCCGACCCAAGAATCACCGGCGCGCCCGTCGCCCTCCCAGACCCCCACCCCGGCCCCGGGCCTGCCCCCCGACGAGGTCGAGGCGGCGGTCAAGGAAGCTTTCGAGCGCGGCGTGGCCGAGGGTCAGCGAAACATGGACGAACACCTCGCGCGGCTCGCCGAGCAGCTGGAGGGGGCCATGGAGTTCTTCCACACCACCTTGAATCGAGTGGACGACCAGGCCAGCCGGCAGACGCTCGAGCTGGCGCTCATGGTTGCCGAGCAGCTGTTTCGGCGATCGATCGAG
Source organism: Myxococcota bacterium (assembly GCA_028289325.1). Taxonomy (GTDB): domain Bacteria; phylum Myxococcota; class Kuafuiibacteriia; order Kuafuiibacteriales; family Kuafuiibacteriaceae; genus JANQQN01. The sequence continues at coordinate 28,858 of JANQQN010000334.1, forward strand.
GTCGATCCGGACCGGTTGCTGGCCGCGGTCGGCGAGCTCGTCGCCGAAGCCGACGAAGGGGGGACAGTGCGGATCATGGTGGACCCCGCCACCGCGAAGCGCTGGCGCGCCCACCAAGACGCGCTCAAAGAGCTGCTTACCCCCCGAAACTTCGAAGTCGAAGCCAAGCCGGATCTATCGGTCGGAGACCTGATCGTCCACTGCGGCTCCCAGACTCTCGACGAGCGGGTCGCGAACCGGGTTCGACAGTACGCCCGCGCGCTCGAAGCGGAGCTCGGCATGACGAGCGGAGACTGACGTGCCGCTCGATCTGGCCGCCTGCCGACGAGCGCTGTCGGCGACTCGCCCCGTGATCGGGGGCCGGGTGACCCGGGTCGTCGGTCAGACCATCGAGGCCGTTCTGCCGCGAGCGCAAACGGGATCGATCTTCAGGGTCGCGGGCAGCAGCAAGAATCGCCGCGGCATCCTCGCCGAGGTGATCGGTTTTCGGGAGCGAGAGACGGTGCTCGCGCCGTTCTCCGACGCGCGAGGAATCGCGCCTGGCGACCCTGTCCTGCCCGAGAGCGCGCACGACGAGCAGTCCGTCGGCCCGGCTTATCTCGGTCGGATCGTCGATGCGCTCGGTGTGCCGCTGGACGATGGCCCGGCCATCCGCGGAGGGCAACCGGTCCCCTTGTACCGCGCGGCCCCCAATCCGCTCTCGAAGCGCCCGATCGATACGCCCCTGTGGACCGGAGTCTCGGTGCTAGACGCGATGACCACCGTCGGACGTGGGCAACGGGTCGGCATCTTCGCCGGGGCGGGCGTCGGAAAGAGCACCCTGATGGGCATGCTCGCTCGGTACTGCGAGGCGGACATCAACGTGATCGCGCTGATCGGTGAGCGTGGTCGAGAGGTCCCGGAGTTCATCCACCAAGAGCTGGGCCACGAGGGGCTCAGCAAATCGATCGTCGTTACCGCGACCGGCGACCAGGCGCCGATCCTTCGGGTTCGGGCCGCCCTTCTCGCGACCGCCTTCGGTGAGGTCTTTCGGGCCCAAGGACACCACGTCTTGCTGATGATGGATTCGTTGACTCGGCTCGCGCACGCGCTGCGAGAAATCGGCTTGGCGGCCGGAGAGCCACCCACCAAACAGGGCTACCCCCCGTCGGTGTTCTCGACCTTGCCCAAGATCCTGGAGCGCGCCGGCAACGCCGACGGGTCGGGCACGTTGACCGCGTTCTATACCGTCCTCGTCGACGGCGACGACATGACGGAGCCGGTATCCGACGCCGCGCGCGGTATCCTCGACGGACACATCGTCTTGTCTCGAGCCATCGCCGAGGCCGGTCGATACCCCGCCGTGGACATCCTCAAGTCCCTATCCCGGGTCGCCCACAGCGTCGTGACCGCCGAGCACGACGCCGTCGCCCAAGACGTCCGCCGAGTGCTCGGTAAGTACGAATCCAATCTCGAGTTGATCCAAGTCGGCATGCACGCCGACAGCCAAGACGCGGAACTTCACCGGGTAATTCAACTCGAACCTCGACTGTCCGAAGCATTCAATCAGGACCGGCACCAGCGCCGTTCGCTCGAGCACACTCTCGGCGCGCTGAAGACGGTGCTCGGGCCGCAAGGAGGACCTTGAACACGAAAGCGATAGGACACGACGGTGGAAACTGGGCCGCTCGCTGCCTGGTCCTTGTCGGCCGTGTCTCGGTCGCCTTGCTGGTCTTGGTCGCCATCCCGAACGGCGATGCTTCGGCCGCGCCGGACGACAAATCCGAC
>JANQQN010000347.1 GCA_028289325.1 Myxococcota bacterium
GAGGCGATCGTCGTGCCACAGGGCTTTCATCCTGCCGACCGACAAGGTCGCCTGACCATCATCGACGTGCACACCCAAGATGAATATGTCGTCGACCAGAGTACTCAAAGCCCAGGCGGCTTCACCTTTCCGCTCGATCCCGCCAACTCACCGCGTTTCTATCACCGCGCGCTGTTCATCGACATGGACGGCGACGGCCGGCGCGACATCGTGACCGTGCGGTCCGGCTTTCGAGTCGTGCCGTCGGTCTACCCCCCGTTTTCGGAGCTCGTGTACTTCCGCAACCCAGGCGCCGAACTCGACCCCGACCGCGAGTGGTCCGAGGTGGTGCTGTGGGGGGGACCTGCCGCTTCGTTCCTCGGCCCCGACATTCACCTGGCGGCCCATGACTTCGAGGGCGACGGCGTCCCCGAGATCGTCGCCACACACTTCTTCTCCGGTGACTCGTCGACGCCGGGCCCGGTCCCCCAGCAAGGAAAGATCTCGCTGTACGGCGCGCCGGTTGGACAACCGTGGTCGGTCGTCGACGCACTGACCTTTTCGCTACCGCGGGTCGCCGACATAAGCGTCGATCAAGGCTTCCCGTTCGACGTCCAAGTTGTCGACCTCAATCGCGATGGTCAGGCCGATGTTCTCGCTACGAATCACCAGCCTGATCAGTGCTCGCCCTCGCAGTCGTCGTTCGTACCGGGTCGCGTGTACGCGCTTCAGCCGCCGAGCTCCGGTCGGATCTTCGATGAGCCATGGACCACGCGGGTCCTGCTCGACGATATCGTCCCCAATCCAACCCCGGCCGCAACGCCACCGCCTGGGCGCCTGGCCCCGGGCACGGCGACCGCATTTTGGCCTCTTCGTCTTCTCGAGGGCATCACTAAGCCGTGGATCGTGGTCGGGGGAGATGAGGCGAGTCGGGTCTGGCTCCTGCGCCCGACGGATCCCCGCGATCCTGCAAACTGGGCCTACGAGTCGGCGGTCGTGTTCGACATCAACGACTTCTATGGACCGGGCACGAGTCAGGCTCCCAACGAGAACGGCGTGACCATTTCAACGATCGGCGCAGTGGCGCTTCGCTACGATCGACCGCATCTGTTTGGCATCGCGGAGATCTATATCCCGGTCTTCGAGGGACGCGACATTCATATCCTATCCTTCCGGCCGGGCCCCCGTCGCCGTCGCGTCGCGTGCCCGCCCGACCAGAACATCCCTTGCTCCGTCATTGAGGAGGCACCCCAGCCATGAAGTACGCCAAGCGGGCTCTACGGGTCGCGATCATCGGGATCCCTTCAGCCTTCCTGTTCGGGCTGGCATTCGCGGCGAGTCCGACCGATTCCTTGTATTCAATCTCGTGGCTCAACCAATACTGCGCGAACGCGCAACGCATCGTGACGTCGTCCGACGTCGGCGTTCGCAACGTGGTCCACGCGACTTGGGATGGCTTTGTCGACTCCGACGCCGCGCCCTATGCGATCGTCGGCGGAGAAGTTGCATTGACCTATTCGCCGCCGGAGGCACCGAAGCTTCCGCTATCCAGTACGCAGCACATCTTCTTTCGCGGCGGAGCCAACGGCCGGGAGTACCCCAGCGTTGTGTCGTGCAAAATGAAGAGCGCGGCCTACTTGAACGCGACCGAGTCCGGAATTGCGGCCACCGATCAGGCGTGTCGCGTGGTCAGCGAGTACGTCGTGAACCGAGTAGTCGCGAGCCTGTCGCCTCGTCAACGCCGACGCCTTCGGCACGACCCCATCTTCGAAGACGACGTGATGACGAGCGTAGGCGCCGAATGGACGTCTTCCTTCCCCGAGGCGCCTTTTCCCGTACTGTATCGTGCGCGGGTCGGGGGGCCCCTTCGGGTCAAGGCCAGCGCCTTGCACGTTTCGCCCCATCCCGACGATCTGCCGGCGCCTCCGCCATTCTTCAACTTCATCGCCTTGTGCAATGCGACCGGCGGTAACCAAGGATTCCTCGGCAGCGCTTGCGAGCCCCGTAAGTGGGGTGTGCGGTATTGCCATCTGCCTTCGCCGCGATACATCCGCGCCGCGCTGCTCGAGCGAGCCCCAGTGCCGGTATGCGGCACCCCCACCGCCGATCCGCGCGTGTGCGAGTGAGGGTCGGCGGCGCTATGTTTCGCGGCTCCTGACAAGTTACCTGTCAGAAGCCGCGAAACCGCTGGTCACCGATCGGCCACAGCTCGGTGTTTCCGCTGGGTGACTGGTTCCGCTCTTCGTTGGAGGATGGCGTGTTGAATCCTTGGCGCTCTTGACCGCGGGGAGGGTTTGGCATCGACACAATCGCAGGCGTCGGTCGTGGCAACGGTTGAGTCTTGACCGCGCCAGCGACCATCGCCGACGGAAAAGAGTCCAGAGACTGCCGTTCTCAGCGGTTGGACCAGTGCTCATGTAGACGCGCCGCGAATCCAGTAGAACGTCGGCGTGGCCAGCAGGCGGAAATAAGCCTCGCCAAGCCGGATGGCGGCCAGTCGGTAGCCCAAGCTCAGTCCATGCTGACCGTGAACCGACCGTTCGTTCGAATGTAGACAATTGTTTCGTCGGTTGGATGGGTCCGGACCTTGTGATTATAGGCCCCATTGGAACCAAAGTACGATCCGGGCTCTAAGCTGTCGTTCTTGTTCCCCAGGTATTCGAGCTCGCCCGTTATCACCACCCCGCGAAAGACCGAACCGTAGTTATGGATCTCGGTGGTTGCGTCCGGCCTAAGACGGATAAAGATGCCTCGGGACTGGCCGTCTTCCAATGATCCCCAGAGGTACGTCCGATCGTCGACCCACACGAGGTTCGATGGGTGGATATTGATGGGCCGTTCGCCACTGTCAAAAGCCTGAACGGGTGGGCGAACGAGATAGGGCCCCTGGTCGATTTCGACAAGGGCAACGTTGGTCGGCCCTTGGGCCGAAGTGATGTGTATCTCGCCCTTCGGTTGCGTCCAGAACGAACCGGGCGGCATCCACATGGGTGTCGCCGTTGGGTCGTCGTTATGGATCTGGCCGCGAATGACGACGGCCCGATAGGTGACGTTATGGATATGAGGCGGGGACGAGAAGCCATCGACGAACTTGGCAAGGAACCCCGTGGGTACGGTGCCGTTTCGGTCACCCCACAGGGTACCCGCCCGTGGGCTCTTATCGCCGCGGGCGGGATTGAGCGGCTCCCAATCAACCTCGCCCACAGGCAGGATCTCGTAGGTGGCGGCGGCGGACGCCTGGTTTTGGTAGGGGGCGTCTGTGTTTGATGCTCTGTCCCTGCAGCTTAGAGCGATGACCGTGGCCAGAGTCACAGCCAGCGTCGTTTTCGGTGGCGTCTTCATCGCTTACTGCTCGGTCGTAGCGAACAACGCAGAGGTTGGATAGGAATCCTTGACCTCGACTTGATTATTCAGCTCGTGTCGATGACCGGCAACGCGGATCCCCAGCTCGGGGAGGTCTGTTGTGTCTACCGGGTCAACGACGCGAGAAGCTTCTGCGAGGTCTGGATCAGCGCAGTCGGGGTCGAGCACAAAGAAGTCGACCGGCTGTTCGCCGAACCCGATTGAGGAGGTTCTCGATAGCGCCATGGTGCTCCTGCGGCCGAGGACACGGAGCCGCCGAGATTCTGGACTGGGCCTGTCCGTGGGAGTAGAGCAAGGGCAGCAGCATGTCGTTCCCCCTGAAGGCCGTTTTGGCCAGCGCTATCACCGTCGCTCTCCTGTCTGCGGTAGCGCCCATCGCCTGCGCGGGCGCGGGCGCGGCGAACGATGCCCTGCGCGCGGGCGAGCAGGTTCAATTCGACGGTACGTACTACGACTATCGCGCCGGCGATGGCCGCGCGATGATCAAGGTTTGGGTTCCGCCCTCCGGCGTCGTTCGCGGCCTGTTCGTCAGCGGCCATGGTGGCCATCGCGGTGATAGCCGCGCCTTCACCCGCGATGAGAACATGAAGGCACTGGCAGCGCGCTTCGGATTTGGGCTGGCCGGGCTGCATGCGTTTGCGGGGCAACAAGCCTACCGATCCGGAGGAGAGACCCTCCTTCGGGCCCTGCGCGCGTTCGCGGCGGTCGGTAAACATCGCGAGTTGGCCAACGTACCGTTCCTGGCGTTCGGGAGCTCCAACGGCGGGGCTACGGCGTATGGGCTCGCGAATCACGCGCCGGAGCGAACACTCTGTTTCGCGAGCAACGTCTCGAGCCAGTTCAACCCACCCCGGCCGGCCGCCGACGTCCTCAAAGTACCCGCGATCTTCTTTGTCGGTAGATTCGATCCGTTCTCCGCGAATCAACGAGGCGTCGACGCCGTCATGGAGCTGATCGCCGACGCTCGGGCCCGAGGTGGCCGCTGGAGTGCGATCGTGGAGAACAAGGGCCACCAAGATGGGGTTGCGTTCGACGTTTACATGAAGTTCGCGGAGCAGTGCATCGTCGCGCGTTATCCGGCCGACGCGAACCCGCGGCGAGGCCCGGTCCAGTTGAGAGAGCTTCACGAAGACCAGGGCTATTTGGCAGACCCCTCGACTTGGGATCGGGACTTGACCACGATCGCGCCATTTCGCGCGTACGAGGGCGACCGTGCCAGAGCCCACTGGTTGCTCAACCGCGACATGGCCTTTGTCTATCGCGCTGCCGCCACCCGCGACAGCCGGCTCGCGATCGGCGTGCGAGACGTTAGTCGCACCGACAACCCCAATACGGATCCTGCGACGATGTTCAGCATCGGCGGGCCGGTCGTCGAACCGGGACGCTCTCTCTATCTCGTCGCGGATGTTCGCGACCTTCCCGACTGGTCGAGTATCGAATTTTACGACGGGGCCCGAAAGCTAGGCGTAGTCAGCGCGCCGGACGCACCCTTCATGGACGTCAAACCGACCCTCGACCAAACGGTGGCGTGCGTGACGGCGCTCGTCTACACGAAGTCGGGGACGATACACGTGGCTCCCCCATTCTACTTTGCCGTGAAGGACCCGGCGGTCGATCTGCGTAGTGAGGCCGAGAAAACGGAGCCGCCGGCCTGGCGGCTACCTCCCGCCGAGGGATCTAAGACCGCTCGCGCCGTTGCTGTGGGATATGAACCTGAAGCCGGCGCCGTCGCCAAGCACGTGCTGGTCGCATACGGCCTCACGGCGGCGGATGAAAGGGCCTTCGACACTCAAGCAGGGCAGGCTGCCCCGTTCTGGTCCCGCATATCCGAAGCCCATGACGCTATTCACATGAACCAGTACACCCACGCGGGAAAGGGGAGCACCTTCTCCAGGGTCACCAGCGTCGACGCCCGCATGCAGGTCAAGGCGGCCCATTCAAAGCGGGGATTGTATCTGTTCTTCAAAGTTACCGATGATCGATTCCTGCCTGTCGAGTCGGACCCGTGGCAGTACCCCTTCACGGATGCTATCGATGTGCTGTTCGATAGCGTTTCCTCCGCGACCATCAACGATCCGGCGAATCGAATCTGGTTCATGAATCCCGGATGGTCGCTGTACCGATCCACTAAACAGATTCAGGTCGCCTTTGGCCGGCACCGCCTACCGACGTTCCTAAAACGCAGTTTCGCCGACCCCTGGGACATGACCTACAGGGTGACGTCGATGTCCGGCGCCCGAAAATACCACGGCATCATCATTCGCTTCGTTCGAGTGGACCCCAGAACCCGCGTGCAGGAGTGGTTCCTGCCCTGGAGCGAGATTGGCAGCCTAGGCGAGCTCACCGAAGAGCCAGCGGTCGGGGTGCGGCTGGCGTTCGCCGCGAGCTACAATGACACCGACGACAGCCGGGCGGGTGTCAAGCGACTGCTATGGGTAGACAATACCTCACCGTGGAGGTCGTCGGCAGCCGACGGCGAAGCGCCGAGGGGGTGGGGAGACATCGAGATTGGCCCCTTCCTAGACTGAGTCTATGCGGCGTCGGAGACAATCGACGGTCGTGAACGTGACCGGCCTCTCGTCGAAGTTTCCGCTGGTGATGTCGATCGACGTCCGTTCCTCGGCGAGCGCAGCACCGGGGTTCGTCAGTCGTTGTGGCGCCGGCGGCTGCGATGCGTCTCGGCGGCAGGATTGGACGGGGGGCGAAGAGGGTAGTCTGTTCATTGTTTGGCTATCGTTGCTTATCGATAGGACCCAGTGCTCCTGATATTGTTCGAGAGCAACGGCCGGTTTTGGGCACGGCCGAGGAGCGTTTGCGCAGGCAGCGGGAACGAGGCCATCGTTTCGAGCAAGTCCTCCTGCCCGACCCACGAAGACGAGGAGAAAGACGGTCGCCAGTGCGCCCGGGTAGGGGCTTGGGCTAATGATGACTCATCCACTGCGACAGGCCTAAATCCCAAGCCATTGCTCGTATAAGTTCGTATGAGCATCAGGAAGCGCATTGTTCTGTGGCCCGCAGCAGTAGTGCTCGTGAGCGCCTTCGGCGCCAAGGCCGACGCTTCGAAATGCGGCCCAGCGCCAGCGGCGTGTGACCGGATCATGAGGAATCCGCTCGATTTGCTTCCTTGCGGGGAGGAAGACGAGGTCGTGGTCTCCGCGGCGCCACCAGACGGTGCGTCGGAGCCGGACAGCTGGTCGTCGGCGGAGGCTTCGCTTGCCAAAGGGCAGCCGGTCGAAGTCTTGGTTGTGTTCGATCCCCCGCTCATACAGACGGCCAGGTCAGTTGCGACCGAGAGCATGTCCGAAGATCCGGTCGCAGTAGCCAAGGACGAAAGGGCGGCGCGAGTCCGAGCCGTCATCCGTGACATGCCGTCGGTCAAGCAGGCCTTCATGACGATGCGAGCGGAGGGAGATGGTGTCGAACTGGTTCAAGACTACGAGTCACTGCCCGCAGTCTACGCCCGGATCCACAGTCTCGACGCGTTGCATCGGCTGCGGGCAGCGGAGAACGTGCAAGGCGTTCATCTGCCGACGCGATTCTATCAGTCGCTCGTTCAGAGCCGAGCTCGTGTCCATCAGCCGAACGCGGAGGCAGCGGGCTACATCGGGCAAGGGACGGCCATTGCGATCGTCGACAGCGGCATCGAATATACACATGACGCGTTTGGGCCGTGCAGTGCTCCCGGCGCGGCTGCCGGCAATCAGCGATGTCGCGTCGTTGTATCCAGAGACTTCGGTTACAACGACGGACAAGGTGACGACAGTGGTCATGGTACGGCGGTCGCAGGCGTTGCGACGGCCATGGCGCCGGGTGCAGATCTCATCTCCCTTGACGTCTTTCGTCGTAATCTCTTCGGTACCTACGCTACGACCCAAGACATCGTCGCGAGTCTCAACTGGGTGGTCGCCAATGCTACAACTTACAATATTGTCACCGTCAACCTCAGTCTTGGCGGTGCTCCGCTGAGCGGCGTGGCCTGCCAGAATGGCATGAGCGCTCTATTTCACCAGCTGTGGCAGCTCGACATCGCGCCTGTCGTGGCGAGCGGAAACACTGGGGAGATCTCCGGCGTCATGACGCCGGCCTGCGATGCCAACGCGGTAGCGGTCGCGGCGACCTATGACGCGACGACACACGAGCGCATCACGTATGTTTCCTGCTCCGACGAGTGTACGATGAAGCAATGCTTCTGCGAGCCAGATGCGGGGTTCGGCGGAGGTCGATGGATGATGAAACCGTACTGCGACGTCCGTCTCCGCTGGAGGGATGAGGTCATCGCGGACGAGGTGGCGTCGTTTTCGAACACGGGTCCGAACCTCGACTTCTTCGCACCGGGTCATCTCATCACGACCCCAAATGGCATTGTGGGCGGCACCTCTGAGGTCTCCGTCAGTGGAACCTCGTTCGCGGCTCCGCACGTCGCGGGCGCGGTGGCCGTGGTACGAGTCCAGTATCCGGGCGAGCCTATTCAAAATACTATCGACAGGCTCAGACATTCGGGGACACCCATCACGGACCACCGCAACGGGGTGACCCGCCCCATGCCTAACCTCACCGCGGCCACTCAGGCCTGTCCACCGTCGGCGCCGTACTATCACAATGGGGGCTGCAAAGAATGCTCACTGAGCGGCTCCGGTTGCACTGGCGGACGAACGTGTAACTTTGGCCCCTACACCTGCGATTGCCCGTCGAGCGCGCCCTTCGACTACGACGGGGGCTGTCACGCCTGTCCGTCCGACACACCCTACCAATACGATGGCGCCTGCCACGAATGCCCCTCCGACGCGCCCTACCGCTACGACGGGGCGTGCAACGAGTGTCCTTCGCACACACCCTATCTGCACGATGGAGCCTGCTACGAGTGTCTGAATGACTCGCATTGCCCGAGTCATCAGCGCTGCGTTTCGAGCGTGCTGGCGTGCGTCGACCGGGTCCCTCCTGGATCTGAGCAAAAATAGCGAGACCAGCAGCAACCGCGTCTTGGCTTGGGTCATCCGTGTCGAGTCCTTGCTCGTGCAGCCATCTGTTAGATCGTGATGAAGCCCATCCAAGACCGGCGCTTCGATGACCGCGCTTGCTCCAGCGGTTGGGCCGTTGCGCCGAGGGTTGTGCGGGGTCACTGAGGTACGTACTCGCGCTACGCCGTCGTATTGATCGTTGAGGCCGCGGTAGCCAGGTGGGATGACTGATGAAGGAAGCCGCGCCGGCGCCCTCGACGATGGTCGGCTCCAGACCGTCGGGAGCTGATGACGAAGGCCGAGGTGCTTCGGGCATCTGGGCAAACGTGGGCTGCGTGTGGGTCGCCAGATCCGATTCAAGCTGCTCTCCGCCATTTGTAGCGATGGTGGAGACCGCCGACGCGGGGCAATGCGACAACCTTGGCGCTCTCGTCAGGTCTCGACTCGATGGTTCTCGGGAGCGGGCAATTCTTGTTCAATCCAAGGTGTGTCCGATTCTGATGATGGTATTCAATGTACGACCGGAGGAGCTTGCGAAGGTGGTCTTCCTTGAAGGGTACAACATGGTCCAGGAGCTCTCGCCGGAGCGAGCAGCCCCATCGCTCGCAGAGTCCGTTCTGCCATGGGCTTCGCACCGTCCTCCGCATCGGAACCGTGCTAAAGGACCGAGCGAGCTGGTCAATGGCGCCGGAGAACTTGGCGTCGTTGTCATAGATCAGAGATTGGGGCGCGCGTTCGAACGGGAACGCTTCCCGCAGCTGCTGAGCGACCCAGGATGCACCGGGTGCTCTCGTCACGCTGAAGTGGATGATCGAATGCCTGGCGTGGTCGATAAGGATGAAGATGTACAGCACGTTGAAGGTGACCGTGGGAACCGCGAAGAAGTCCATGGCGGCAATGCCCTCGCGGTGGTTCCGCAGGGAGGCCTTCCAGCGGTCGATTTGGTCAGGCTTTCCGGTGCCGCGAGGCATGTAGCGAGAGACTGTTCGCTCGGAGATGTCGAATCCCAGCATCTGCAGCTCGCCATGGATGCGCGGCGGGCCCCAACCAGTGTCGCAGGCCATCCTTACGATCAGCCGACGGATTTCGCGATCAACTCGAGGACGGCTCGGCGAGCGTCTTCGAGATTTCCAGGCCGAGAAGAGACGGAAGCCCCTTCGATGCCAACGGACGACGGTGTCCGCCTGAACGATGATCAAGGCGTTGCGCCAGCCGGCCAAACGATGAAGCAGGACCCAGAAGAGGCGGTCGCCCTGCGAAAGCGATCGGGCGCCGTCGCTTCTGTTTGAATACAGCGAGCTGTTGGCGCAGCGCGGCGTTCTCGATCGCGAGATGCACCGGGTCAAGGAAGCCGGCGACGACAGCGCCGAGCAACGCGAAGAGGACGCGAATCACGCCAATGCTCGGGCGATCCGACGATGCGAGCGAGGCCAATTCCCCGACGAAGACAGCATGTTCGCCATTCTGGCGAGACACACCATCAAGGACTCCAGATGGCCGCGAAGCTGCCAAACTCTCCCGACGCCGGCAACCATCCGATTCTACAAAGCGGTCCCCGGACTAGTCGAGCTCCTTCACCATCAGCAGCGCTTCTGTTGACTCACTTCCGAAGTCAGACAGGTCGAACGGACGCCGCGCGCGCTCGGTGTACCCGGTCCGCTGGTATACGCCTATGGCTTTCTGGTTTGAGGCGGCGACGATCAGCGCGAGAGCTGGGCAAGAGCAGTCTCGTGCCCGCTCCTCAGCCTCGTTCAGCAGGGCAGCGCCCACGCCTTGCCCACGCCCTTCAGGCACGACGGCCATGACATTGATGTACCAATGGCCGGGCACGAGCTGCGCCAGCTCTTCGATACCGACAAACGCCTTTGGAACGTCGGGCCCTGCTGGCTGGGGAGTTGTCGGAAGGGCGTAGCCGATCAATCCGCCCAATTTCACGCCGTCGCGTTCGGCAATGAACCCATTTCGATAGCTGAAATCTCCGGCCTCCCTCGCAACAAGCCCGTTTCCGACGGAGGACGCATCCACGCCCGAGGGCGCCATTTCAGCCCAAAGCGCCGGCACGATACCGCCACTTGCCATGTCGATAACGCGCACAAGCAGGGGCACGTCGTACGGCGTCGCCTTTCGGATCTTCAAGGGCACGGGTGCACCTCCCGTCTGTGTCTCCGTCACCGCATCCTATCGAAGAGAGCCTAGCCTGTACCACCGAGTTCCGCCAAGGGCATCGCGATCGTGGCGATTGTAGCGAACGCGCACTCGCGAAGCGGCCCATCTAGGCTTCATGACCGTACAATAGGTCTTCCTGCCTGGCTGGCGCATGATGGCGAGAAGGTAGATGGACAGCACTCCAAAGCAGAGCGACGCATCACGACAATCAGAATGATGGCGTACGATACAGCGTCGCCGCCCCGGGCGAGTCCCAGCTCTTCTTTGGTCGTTTAGGGCGATTCTAGTGTCCATGGCTCCACGGCTTGTCGGTCGTGCTCGTGAGCGTTCTGTCTTCGAAGAGGCTCTGCGTTCGTCAGATCCGCAGCTTGTCGCCGTCTACGGCCGTCGGCGCGTAGGTAGGACGTTCCTGGTTCGCGAGACTCTGGGACCGGCCGTTCTGTTCGAGCTGACGGAGGTCTACGGAGCACAGCGCGATGAGCAGCTTCGGAACTCCGACGCTACCCAAGAAGCAGCGAACAAAGGGTCAACGAGTGCTCTGTGGACTGGCTCGACGCTAGTCAGCGGCTCCAGGCGGCACTGGCACCCAAGCTCAAGCGGGGGTTCAAGCGCGTCATTTTTTCGACGAGCTTCCCTGGCTTGCTTCCCGAAAGCCGGGCTTCTGCACGCCTGCTGAGCCAATGCACAAGCGACATAGGTCTTCCCGACGCCGGTCGCTCCGGTGACGGTCGCATCCTGCCTTTCCGCGACCCACCGGCACGTAGCGAGCTGGCGAATCATCGTCCGGTCGAGGTGGCGTGCAGCGGGGTAGTCGATGTCCTCGATGCAGGCGTGGCTGAGCTTGAGTTTCGCCTCCCGCAGGTAGCGATTCAGCCGTCGACTCTCTCGATAAGTTCGACGCTCCGAGCACCGCGACGAACAGCTCGATGGGGTCGACTCCACCGGTCTTGGGATTGACGATGCAAGGTTTCTTACCGGAGTAGTCGACAAACTACTTGTCGCCTACCAGGCAACCGCGCTTGCTCCAGCGGTTGGGCCGTTGCGCCGAGGGTTGTGCGGGGTCACGGAGGTACGTACGTACTCGCGCTACGCCATGGTGTTGATCGTTGAGGCCGCGGTAGCCAGGTGGGATGACTGATGAAGGAAGCCGCGCCGGCGCCCTCGACGATGGTCGTCTCCAGACCGTCGGGAGCTGATGACGAAGGCCGAGGTGCTTCGGGCATCTGGGCAAACATGGGCTGCGACCGCCGAGCATAAGTCATCGTGAATCGAATCGAACAACGGACCACGCAAGGCCGCGTGTCACCTCGGAGCCTGATTCGCGACGACGATCAAGTACGTCGAGAACCGGTGGGAGGGCCTCGTGTATTTCGTTGACGACCCGCGCGTACGGTTCTCCGAACGCGAACCACAGGCTCATGGTCAATCCTCGACTTGGACGTTCCCGGCCACGCCAGCGTTCATGCGACGTCGTCGCAGACGCCACTCAAACCAGAAGCTCATTCCCGGAATAAATGAACTCAGAAGGCCGATTGTCCATTCCTTTCGCGGCCATCCGAATAGCCGTCGAGTCGAACTGAGAGCCTGGGCGAAGACTAGGACGAAGACACCATGGGTCCACCCGATCAGGCCCGTTCCACCATCGAGTGCAACCCCAGTGGCGGCACGCAAAGGCATGGCCAGGAGCACCATGAAGATCAGTGACGCCCCCTCGAGCCAGGTCAGCCATCGAATTCCGTTCCAAGCTATGGCTTCGTCTTTGGGATCGGTCACGACCACGGACGACGCCCGAGCGAAGGGCCAAGCCCCCAGGGAACCAAGCGCTAGCCCGACCACGAGCAGGCTGAGGATCCATGAGGGGTGCGTGGGTCTCACGGTCATGAGCAAGATGGCGGAAGACGCACACCCCCACGCGAGCGCGGGCGATACCGTACGCGACCGCTCGCGATGGCTCACCATGAATGCGAGGTGAAGACCGCCGAGACCGGCGACAGATCCGGCCAGGAGCCACGGCGTAAGCAAGCTGCGGCCGCTCAGCTTCATGAGCAGCCAGCCGCTGGCGTACGCTAGGATGAATCCAGGGACCATCGCGATGTAGGTCGCGCGGAGCCGCGTACAGCGAGAAGACGCGATGGTTGCACCGCCGAGACCGAGGAGGAACCACGCGAGGCCCAGAAACTTCACAGACCGCACGACCGACCACAAGTGTAACGATTCCATCGTATCAATACCCTGCTCTGACCTCTGACTCTAAGAAGGCGTTCGCCGCGTCAGTCACCGGTGGTCCTCGTGATCCCCAGGCCTTCGGCGATGATCGATTCCGTTCGGCTTCTTGCAGCGCCGGTAAGTTCGAGGCCAGCGCTTGCAGAGATCCCACAGCTGAAGGCGGCTGCGGGCCGAGCTCGAGAGGAGCGATGTCATCTTGCGGGGTCATGGATCTATTCTCCCTTGAGTGAATTGTCATACAGAGTGAGCCAGCACCTGCTTGGGAGTCAGAGTCGTTCGACTTGCGCCGACTACGCCGTCGCGCAACTTCCCAGGATTGCCGAACAAGCGAGCAAGCTTCGTCCTTCGCGTAGGATGGCCCACGATTGCACGAGTTGAGAAAAGGCGTGAGACTATAGGCCATGAGAGGGACTAGCCACCACCGGGGGCTGCCCTTCACGATTCACCTCCTGACCGTGAGGCGTGGAATGGAATGTCATCAAGAGGGCAGGCAGGAATACGAGGTCAGTGATCAAAGCGGTGACGAGGACTACTGCGGACATCACACCGAAGTTGATGTTTGGGACGAAGGTCCCAAAGGCAAGTATGCCAAAGCCGGCGGCAAGAACGAGCGTGGTAGTCATCAGAGCCGGCCAGGTATGGGTAACGACCATCGCAGTTGCGCTTCGAGGATCGCGGCCTTCTTGCATGTGGCGGTTGAAGTTGGCCATTACGTGGATCGTGTCATCCACCGCGATGCCCAGACAGACGCTACATACTAGCATCGTCCCAACATCCAATGGTGCACCTAGTAGGTTGAGAATCGCCCCTCCGAAAACAAGAGGGATCATGTTGGGCAACAGGGCGATCCCCCCGATTCTAAAGGACCGGAAGAATACGATGAGGAGTATACTAATGAGCACCGTGGCAATACTTAGAGAGGTAATAAAGGAGCTCACCACGTAGCTGTTCGTGCTTTGGTACAGAAGCGTCTTCCCTGTCACGTGAGCGTCCAGACCAAGGTCCTCGGCAATCGACTCAATCTTCTTAGCCGTGTTCATCCAGGTATTGGAATCAGAGATCGTACTCACAAAGGAGATGCGAAGCGCGTCATTCTTGACGGTGACGCGGTCGTTGATGTCCCTTCCCTGAGGAAGGCTCATTTCATAGAGAAACTTCTCCTGGGCGATTGTCTCGCGATCTGTTGGAAGCTTGTAAAATGCCTCGTCGCCCCTATTCAGTGAGCGGTTCGTCTGGCGCAGGATGTCTATGAGGGACACGGCGCGGTTGATGCCGTCTAGCTCGACCACCGCCTTCTGCTCCAGCCGCTCCACTTTCGCGAGGAATTCGGGATTCTTGATGCCTCCCTCTTCGCCCGCCGTGACTACCGTCTCAAAGGAGGGAACGCCCCCTAAGTGCTCGAGAACAAAGTCCTGGGCATCTCGCAGCGGGTAACCCTCCGCGAAGTACTTAAACGGGTCAGAGTTCACCACGTTTTGGGTCGCCAGGCCGATGGCTCCGGCGCACAGGACTGCGAACAACGCGAAGATTGGTGCGCGCCGGGCGTAGAGCATATCGGCAACGGCGTAGGCCTGGGCGGTAGGCTCATAGGCCGTTCGCTCAGTCTTCTGCTTCACAAACGACGGAGCCCTGCTTATTAAAGGCCCCAGCAAGAAGTAGGTTACAAACCACGCATACAACGTCCCCAGTCCTGCGAGCACCCCAAGGCCGGAGATAGGCTTGAGATTTGCAGTAAAGAACGCAAAGAAGCCAATAGACGTGCTGACCGATGTCAGAATCGTAGGAACGAAGTTATTAGTCAGCGCGTATCGGGCTGCTTCTCTCTTTTCGTCGCCTCGCCTCCGCGCCTGGATGAAGCTCGTGAGTATATGTACGGAGTCTGCCACTCCAATGGCGATGAGGACCTGAGGGATGATGGCGGTGATCGCGTTGACCTCTAAGCCGAGCCACCCAGCCAGTGCGAACGTCGCGCTGACTGTGGTCACGATGACCAGGAAGGGCATCAGAGTTCCTCCTACCGTGCGCAAGGAAAGCGCCAGAAACAGGACGACTAGGAGCAATACTATTGGGATCAGCGTCTGCATATCCTTTTCGGAGCTTTCTTTGAACGCGTTGTTGATCGCGGGACCGCCTGTGATGAAAAACTCGTGGTCGGTACGTTTGTATTTTTTGATAACTTTTCGCGTGGAATCGATAACCACCTGATTATCGGGGGGTCGCGCGAACCCAGGCTTTAAGCGGGCGAAAAGAAGTCCAACCGTACCATCCTTACTGATGAGGTAGTCCGGCAATATCTCGTGCCCAAGGGCTATCGACTTTCGCTTTTCTAAGAGCGGTTCGGTGATCTCATCGAAGTCCGGGAATAGCGGCTCGACGATGATGTCGTCCCCTTGTGCGTGTACCCAACTAAAGTTGGACAGCGATTCCACGTGGATGACCTCAGGTACTTTCCACAAGTCTGTCGTGATATCCCGCATGAGCTCCGCTGAGTCTTTGTCGAAGATTCCCGATGGGCTGTGCACTACGAGCGTGACGGCATCATCGTTACCGAACTGCCGCTCAAACTGGTTGAAGCCGAGTAGCATGGGGTCGTCGTCGTAGAAGAAGGCGGTATGAGTGAAGTTGGTCACTATCCTAGGGAGCCCCGCCCAGCAGATAGCTGTAAGGGCCACCACGAGGGTCACCGAGATCAGGGGTCTGTCGACCACGAAATCCGCGACTCGCGAGCCCAAGGTTTTTTCTTCAGTGCGCATGCATCTCTCCTAAGGGTGGTGCATTGAATTCAACAGAGCTGATTGTTGTCGTCGAAAGTGGAAGAGATCGCCGCAGGCTACGACCCGGTCCAAAATGGCGAGAAACGATGATAGTTGTACGAGTGAAAAGCGTAACGGGACGAAGCGAAATGACCGTGGAGTCTATCGCCCTGCTTATCTGTCTCCGGGACAACGCGTCGCGTCCTACGGAAGGTTCGGTCGTGTCCGCTCATGTTGTTCTCCTCGTCAAGCGTCGTGGCATGCAGATTAAAAATAGCGCGCTAGATTGAAGTAGAGTTGGTGATCGTCGTTCAGCGCGGCGAACCCCACCGCGGGACCCGGTCCTTCCGGGGGTACTCGGATGAAGCGCACCCCGGCAACCATGCTGAAGGTCTCACCCAATCGCTGGCTATAGCGGGCGTCGGCGATGAACTCCTCGGGATCCTCCACGTCGATGATGAAGGTAAAGAGGATCTCCCGACCTTCTTCGTCGTTGAACGCATAGCGGTATCCCACCAGAAGGTCGCGCTGAAAAAGGGGCAGGGTTAGTCCGGCGTCACCAGATGGTGTTCCGAAGGCCCCTTCCCCTTCCACGCCAAACACGGTTTGTCCTTCCACCAGAAGCGTGGAGTCCGAGCCATTCTTGTGAGGAAACAAGTACTCAAAGCCAAAGGCCAGAAGGCCATAGTTGGGGCGTTCCGCGATCACTCCCTCGGAGATCACGCCCCCATTGGGCCGATGGTAGTGCCGATAGGCGAGCTCCAGCTTGGCGACAAGTGATTCGATGACGTGGGCGTAGGTGCCGCCGTATTGAATCACCGGCTGAAACACCGTGGCCGGAGTCCCGTCCGGGAGAATCAAGACTTGTGGCGAGGTTCGGTCAACGTGGCTCACCACGTGCAGACTCACATCTGCATTTCCGACGGTCTGCTGCACGCGGGCGGCGAACTGGTAGGTCACGTCCCAGCTATCAAGGACTTTACCGTTGCGCTGGAGCCTGAGTACTCGCCCGAGCTCGATTCCGGGAGGCGCGAAGTTTTGCCGAGAGGCAGCGGAGGGAAAAATGGGATTCACCACGAAGGGCATCCACATCGCCTCGATATTCCCGTCCAAGAACTTCAACCGGAAGGCTACCATGGGCTCCCCGATCTTCTCCTGACTCTCCACGTTGCTATCGAGGTAGCGGGAGTTGATGATGTCGACGGGGTGAAACGCCTCCGTCGCCGTCCAGTTGAGAAGTATAGCCCCCACCCGCAACCGCACGGGGTTCTCTTTCCACTCGAGAAAGGTGTCCTCTACGAAGGCCGCGCTCCGGTCCATGTCCGTAGGGTCGTAACGCGCGAACGCGCGGGCGACGAGCTTGAACGGCTTGAGCTTCAAATCGAGTTGAATGCGTCCGACGAGGGCCGCATTGATCTCCTCAGAGAGGGGGGTGCCGTCGTCCTTCAAGAAAAATCGCGACTCTGTCCCGATCTCTCCTTTGCTCTTCACCGTGAGCTCGGCCGCCCAAAGCGTACCGCTCCACAGCATTGCGGGGAGCGCGAGGCAGAAGATACAAAGCAACATGAACCTCAGGAATCGAGCTCGTCGCTATCGAAAGAGTCTTCGTCGAGGTCTATACCAAGCTCGCGGTTCTTCCAGACGATCTTGGAGGCCTTCTTGGTTTGGTGGTTGACGATCTCAATGCGGCCCACGCGCCAGTGGTTCTTGTGCTTCTTATACTCGCTGAAGGTTGCCGTTTTGAGCAGCTCCTCTTTGCGGTCGTAATACTCGATCTTGACAGGATTCATGTAGCCCTGGTCGATCCACACAATCTGTTTGCTGTAGCCGCTTCTCTTGTCTATCGGAACGCGTCTCATCTTCCACATCTTGCGGCCGTTTTCTGTGACCTCTACCAATAGAGTGTGGGTGAACTTCTCGACCTCTTGGCTTGCGAGGTCCTCGTAAGAGAACTCGCTACCCATAAAGGAACCCGATTTGTTGTTGGAGCTGATGCGCTTGACCCGCTTGATGGCGGGCAAGAACAACCACTGGTCATCGGAGTTCCGCTTATGCGTCCAGGTGAGCATGCGTGTGCCCTTCACATCCGGGGGCCAAAAGAACTCGATGCGCGACTTGTCACCATCCTTCTTACCTTCGAGGATAACGCTGCTCATCTTGCGTGTCGTCTTGTCGCCGTGCGCGTTGATGAGAACCATCTCCATTTCTGATCTCTCACCTTCGAAACCCTCGTTGGCCTTGTCCACCTTCTTTGCGATCTCCAGACCCTTGGCGTCCTTGGTATCCGCATTGGCCGACGCCGGAGCCAACAGCCCCAATGCCAGTCCAAAAATGGTGGCATCTTTCCTCAACATGGTCACTCCCTTCGTGAATACTATCGAGAGGCGGTGCGACGCCCTGGTCGACAGTTGGTGAGTAGTTCAAAGCTTGAGCGTCGTTGTCGCCTTCATGACCATGCCGCTATCCGTCTCGAGCAGATCGGTGTTTTCCAGACGAGATGGGGTGTTGCATGATGTGCGAGGACGGTCTGCGGCCCAAGCAGGTCCAGGAGGGTCACGCCAGGATAGAGGAGCATGGCCACCTCTGGCCTTCGTGCGTTGTGCATGGCGGGCAAATCCATCTGGGATCTCTGCACCTTGCCTCCACTCGAAGTGGAAGCCTCTCTCTCAGTCAGAGTCATCTCTTTCTCCTTGGCCGCGGCCTTCGTCCAAGACGCTAGTTGACATCGGCGTTGGCGCAAACGACAAAAGCCCGACAGATTCAGCCAGACTTATGAAGCCATGAAACATAAGAAACCTGACAGGCCCAACACTCCGCAGATGAGACGACCTCGTCGTCTCGTGTTCCTCGTGTTCCCGCGAGTCTGCCTTCTTGACCTGGCAGGGCCGTGGGAGGTCTTTCTGCGAGCCAATGAGCTATCCGGCGTCACGACCACTCCTTACCGGTTGGAGCTGGTTAGCGGAGATGGTGCCGCCACGATCCACTCGGACGGAGGGGTATCCATCGCGAGCCACCGAGATGCCGCGAGCTGCCGCGGTGCCATCGATACGCTGATCATTCCTGCTGCTGACCCTCGCTTGGCGACCGATCCATCCGCCTACGCAGTCAGGTTGATTCGTCGCCTGTCGGGTCGGGCTCGGCGCATCGTCTCGATCTGCGGTGGAGCGTTCTTCCTCGCTTCGGCTGGACTCCTGGACAACAAGAGCGCCACGACCCACTGGCGCGCTTCCGGGGAACTGTCTACACGCTTCCCGAAAGTGAACATCAAGGAAGACTCGATCTTCGTGAAGGACGGAAACATCTACACTTCGGCAGGCGTGACGGCGGGCATCGATCTCGCCCTCGCCCTCGTGGAGGAGGACCTGGGGCGAGACATGGCGTTAAGCTGCGCCCGACAGCTCGTCGTCTTCATGCGTCGACCGGGGGGACAGTCTCAGTTCAGTGCGACCCTGGAATCCCAGCACGTCGAAGAAGACGTCATCAGCGAGCTGGTCTCGTGGGCGTCCGACAATCTCCGCGCCGACCTCTCCGTCGTATCAATGGCTCGACACGCTCACATGAGCACTCGGAATTTCTCTCGAGTGTTCCGCAAGGCCGTAGGAGAGACCCCTGCGGCATTCGTCGAGAAGCTGCGAGTGAACGCCGCGAGAGGGTTTCTGGAAGATACAGAGCTACCGCTCGATGCCGTGGCAGCAACGTGTGGGTTCGGCAGCGCCGATTCGATGCGGCGGTCGTTCCACCGCATTGTTAACGTTGCCCCGAGCGACTACCGACGGCGGTTCTGTCGACGCTGAACGGTTCGGTGTTCAGCGCCGAAAGGACGCGCTGGCTAGCGTCAACGTCTACACAGCGCGGAGAGACCAGAGCCGATCCGCGAGCAAAGGAGCGTGCCGAGCCCGCAGCCTGCGGCCGCGAAGGCGAAGATGTTCGGCGAACGGGACGATTAGGCAAGAATGGCGAACGCAAGCACATGGTCAGCGTTCGAACCTCCGCCTAGCCTGTGTTCGAGGTTCACATGAGAGTGTTTGTTACGGGAGCAACAGGTTTCATCGGGTCCGAGGTCGTTCGACAGCTGAAGGAAGCTGGACACCGCGTAACGGGGCTGGCGCGCTCGGATGCGTCAATACGGGCCCTCGGAGCGATGGGAGTGGACGTGCATCGCGGCGACCTTCGCGACCCCGAGAGCCTACGCGCCGGGGCAGAGGCATGCGAGGCGGTCGTACACACCGCGTTCGATCATGACTTCGCCAAGTACGTGGAGAACTGCGAGCTCGACCGCAAGGTGATAGCGGCGCTCGGCATTGCCCTTCGGGGCTCGGATCGACCAATGCTCGTCACCTCGGGCACCGTGGGTGGCGTGCGCACCGAGGCCGACCGACTGCCGCCGGGGGCGTCGAAGGAGGTTCCCCGGGCCGCGTCCGAGGA
>JANQQN010000364.1 GCA_028289325.1 Myxococcota bacterium
ATGTTCGCGGCGTAGAGCCCGGACAAGGTCAGACCCCCGGTTCGCGCTACCACATGCAGCAGCATGGGCAGGCGATCCACGAAACGGCCGGCGGCGATGGCCGCCGCGCCCACCGCGAGCAAGGCGATCGCGAGCCAGGTGATCGGATCTCGCACGCGGTCCATCCATCGGGTGACCGCCGCCGCGCCCACCGCCAGCCCGACGAGAAAGGTGGCCAGGATCAAGGTGAACGAGTAGGTCGAGGCGCCGATCACCACCCCCACGGCTCGGGTCCACAGGACCTCCAACGCCATCGCCGCCGCCCCCGACAACGCGAACACCACGAGCAGTCGTCTCCTCTGCGCCGCCGATGGTCGCACGGTCCCCGGCCCCGTCGACGTTTCGTCCCTTGCGCCGGGGCCCGAAGAAGCGCGGGAAGCTGGGGGCGGCGTCGGTCCCGGGGCCGCCGAACGAAGGGGAAGCTCAGCGGGGAAAGGTCGCTTGCGCACCGCATACAAAAGGACGATCGCCGCCACCAGGAGGTCGACGCCGGCGGCGACCATGACCGTGGTGGTCATGCCGAGATGGGGGATAAGTACGAAGCCTCCCCCGATCGCACCGATGACGGCGCCGAACGTGTTTGCGGCGTAGAGCTGACCGACCTGGCGAGCGACGTCCCTGTTCCGTCTCACCACCCCTTCCGCGAGCACGGGCAACGTGGCGCCCATCGCCGTCGTCGGCCCGATGAGGATCGCGGCCACGAGACCAAACCGGACCGTGGCTCGACCCCAAAAGCCCAGCCCCGCCGGCGCGAGCGTGGACAACACGTCCGGAATGATCGCCAGTAGACCGGGCACGGCGAGCCCGAACACCCCCACCGCCGTCTCCAGCCCCGCGAAGGTCACCAGAGGTCGGCGCAGACGCTCGGCCCAGCGGCCACCAATGTGGCTGCCGAGGGCCAGCCCGCCCATGAACACGGTCAGGGTGGTGGAGACCGCGAGGGCCGTGGCCCCGAAGACGTTTCCCAGCATCCGCGTCCACAAGACCTGCAGAATCAGGGCGGCCGCGCCCGACAGGAAGAAACAGAACGCGACGAGCACCGCCGGTCGAGCCTACTCCCCTGGATCCCTGATATCGAGCAGGATTCCATCCCGCCGCAGTCCTGCGCCCTCGGCCGAAGGCCAGCGGCGCAACCGGCGCCGAGCGCTCAAGCCGAAGGGTCGGCCTGGACCAATCGGCCGTCGTCCATGCGGAGCCGTCGGGGCAATCTTCGCGCAAGCTTCGAACTGTGGGTGACGACGATGATGGTCAGACCCGTCTCCTCGTTCAGCTGGTCGAGCAGCTCGTGAATGCCCGCCGCGGTCATCTCATCCAGGTTGCCGGTCGGCTCATCGGCCAACAGCAGCCGCGGCGACATGACCAACGCCCGGGCGAGGGCCACCCGCTGCTGTTCGCCCCCCGACAGCTCGCCGGGGCGATGGGCGACCCGATGGGCCAACGCGACGCGGTCGAGCATGGCCATCGCCCGGTCTTCGGCCTCCGAAGGGTTCATTCGCTGGATCATCGCAGGCATCGCAACGTTCTCGAGGGCCGAGAACTCGGGCAGCAGATGATGAAACTGAAACACGAAGCCAATGGAGCGGTTCCGGAACGCTGCCAGCTGGGCCGGCGTCTTATCGAAGACGTTCTCGCCGCGAAACTTCACCGTTCCCGCCTCGGGGAGGTCGAGCGTTCCCAATACGTGGAGGAACGTCGACTTGCCGGAACCCGAAGCGCCGGTGACCGATATCCGTTCACCGGGATGGATATCGAGGTCGATACCTCGCAAGACCTGAATCTCTTGGTTTTCGAGCCAATAGTTTTTGCGCAGGCCGCGGATCTGGACCAGCGGCATATCGATGGGCGAGGCGGCTTCAGTCATCACGCAATCCCTCCACCGGCGGATGGGAGGCGGCGGTCATCGCGGGATAGATCGTCGCCAGGTAGCTGATGACCACCGCGGCCACGATGATCACCGAGATCTCCGACCAGTCCATGACCACCGGAAGGCGCTCGATATAAAAGATTCGTTCGTCGAGCTCGAACCCCACGTACGTGAGGAACAGACAGATCGCGACTCCGCCCGCCCCGCCGAGAAGCGCGCCGCCGGTGCCCAAGAAGACGCCCACGAGCACGAAGATCTTCATGATCGAGGCGTCGCTGGCCCCCAACGACTTGAGGACCGCGATCTCTTTTTTCCGCTGAAGGACGATCATCACCAGCACCGCGATGATCAGAAACGACGCCACCATCACGATCATCCCCAGCGCGATGAACATCGCGAGCTTCTCCAGCAGCAGGGCGGAAAACAGCTCCTTGTTCATCGTTCGCCAGTCTTCGACATCGTACGGGTGACCGCCCAACCGCCGAAGGATCGCGTCCACGACTCGAGCCGTGTCGTCGATGTCGTTGACCTTCACCTCGACCCCGGTCGCGCGGTTTCGATAGCCAAAGAAACGCTGGGCCTCGGGCATGTCGAGATAACTGAACTTCGCGTCGTACTCGTACATCCCGGAATAGAAGATGCCGGCCACCCGGAACCGACGCACCTTGGGTACCGGGCCCATGGGTCCGATCTCATCGGAGACCGGAGAGACCAGCTTCACCGTGTCGCCGACGTAGGCGCGCAGCGTTCGCGCCAGCTCTCGGCCGATCACCACCCCGGGCAGGATTCGTTTGCTCCCCCGAGGCGCCCGCGCGGCGGGGACCGCGAGCTCGTAGGGCTTGGCTTTGGCCCCCGTCGATGTGGTCGACTTCGGCGACACCGCGGGCTGAAAATGAACGCGCGGTCGCGCCCCCTGGATCTTCTCCGGGGTCAGCAGATCGTCCAGAGCGCCTTGCGTGATCGTCGAACGAAGGTCGGCGACCCCCTCGGGGTCGCGCATATCCACCCCTTTCACCAGCGTTCCCGATAGACCGATGTCGGTGGAGATCATCGCGTCGCCGAGCACGAACGCGCTCCCGGTGGCCACCCCTCGGACCGACCGCACCGACCGTGCGACGTCGCGGTACTCGACGAAGTCGTCGCCCTTCTTGTTGACCACCACATGGGCGTGGGCCCCGAGGATCTTCTGCTTCAGGTCGTCCTCGAAGCCACTCATGATCGACAGGACGATGATCAGGGCCATGACCCCGAGGCACACGCTGCCGATGGCCACCGTGGTCACCAGGCCCACCACCAAGCGTCGCCAGTAGCGGCGCAGGCCGTACAGCACGGCGACGTCGACGAAGACCGCGGCCACCCCGAGGAGCACCGCATAGACGATCTGCTCGGAGGCGGCGAAGATCGCGACCCGGGCCGCGATGGCCAGATTGACGAACAGCCCGCCAAGCCCGATCACGATGCTGGCCGTCTGCGCGCTCAGGTAGCGCGTGGCGATCCGGATCTCGACCCGAAAGCCAGGATCGAATCGCCCGCCTCCATTCAGCAGGAAACCGAGGCTGCCTCCGACGTTGATCAGGGCGCCGATCGCGATGGGCGGAAACAACCCGAGCGCGAGCAGGACCTGCTCCTCGGGGAGTTTCCACGCCCGCGCCCACGCCACCGGCCCCAACGCGACGGCCAGATAGAGCGCGTAGCTCGCCATGAGCGCGATCAGCACCAGCTCCACGAACGACAGCCGGCGTCGAAACCAGGCCACCCCAAACCCGGTCACCAGCGCGGCGACCCCAAACCCGAGGGCGGCGGTGCTGGCGACGGTGACCGCTTCGTAGGACACGAAGCGCGCCGCGTAACCGAGAGTGGTGGCGATCACCGCCAGCGCCCCGAAGCCCGCCCCGCTCCATCGCCACGAATCCGAGGCCGCATTTTGGGCGAGCACGTAACCGATGTTGATGTACACGATGGCGGCGAGGATCGCGGCGTCGGTGGCCAGCATCGCCCGCGCGACGCCCCCCGCGCCGCTGGCGGCGGTCGGCAGCACGGGGTCGAAGGCGCCGACGAACACCCCGAGCACGCCGATCACGCCCAACACGCCGCTGGTGGCGACGGCCACCCATTGCCCGGACGGCGCGGAGGCCGACTCCGCACCTTTGCCGTCCTGACCTCGAGCCCGCCGCCGGCGACGGCTCCCGAGCACCAACCCGTCGACCAACATCACCAGGGTCGCGAGGCTGAAGCCGACCCCCTGCCCGCGAGCGCCCGGCGACACGTCCGCGAACAGCTGGCCGAGGAGCAGCTGGACCACGACGATCGCGGCCGCGTGCAGAACACCTTGCAGAAGCACGGACATCGTCGGCGCTACACCTTACGCATCTGCGGAAAGAGGATCACGTCTCGGATCGACGGTGAGTTGGTGAGCACCATGGCCATCCGGTCGATGCCGACCCCCTCTCCCGCCGTCGGGGGCAAGCCGATCTCGAGGGCGTGACAGTAGTCTTCGTCGTAGTCCATGGCCTGGTCGTCACCTTGGGCCTTCGCTTCGACCTGGGCCTTGAACCGCTGGCGCTGATCGTCGGGATCGTTGAGCTCCGAGAAGCCGTTCGCGATCTCCTTGCTGGTGATGTACAGCTCGAACCGGTCGGTGAGGGACGGATCCGCGTCCTTGCGGCGCGACAACGGCGATACCTCGACCGGGAAGTCGGTGACGAACGTGGGTTGGACCAGCTCCGCCTCCCACAGGTGCTCGAACAGCTCCATCTGCAGCTTGCCCACCGGCCACTTGGGATCGACCTTGCAGCCGCGCTCGGTCGCCGCCGCCGCCACTGCCCCCGGGTCCGCGAGATCGAGCCCCGGCGCCTTCTCCAGCAACGCCTCACGCACCGGGATCCGCTTGAACGGCTTCTCGAAATCGAGGATCACTGGCGCCTCGCCGTCCTCGTGCCCGCCATAGGGGACCTGCAAGGTCCCGGCGACCGCCTCCGCCGCCCCCCGGAACAGATCCTCCGTCAGGTCGAGGAGGTCGGTGTACGTCGCCCACGCCCAGTAGAACTCGAGCATCGTGAACTCGGGGTTGTGCCGGGTCGACAGGCCTTCGTTCCGAAAGTTGCGCCCGATCTCGTAGACCCGCTCGAACCCACCAACCACCAGCCGCTTCAGATAGAGCTCGGGCGCGATCCGGCAGTACAGGTCCATGTCGAGGGCGTTGTGGTGGGTCACGAACGGCTTCGCCTCTGCCCCTCCGATCAGACTGTGGAGAATCGGGGTCTCGACCTCCATGAACGACCGCTCCTCGAAAAACCGCCGCACGTACTGAATCAGTTTCGAGCGTTTGACGAATACTTCGCGCGACTCGCGGTTGGTGATCAGGTCGACGTAGCGCTGCCGGTAGCGCTGCTCGATGTCCACCAGGCCTTTGTGTTTGTCGGGCAGCGGGTACAGGCTCTTGGTGGCCAGCTCCACCTTCTCCGCGAGGAGGGTCAGCTCGCCGCGTCGGGTCACGAACCGCGGCCCCTCGACGACCACGATGTCCCCGATA
This sequence comes from Myxococcota bacterium, assembly GCA_028289325.1. Taxonomy (GTDB): domain Bacteria; phylum Myxococcota; class Kuafuiibacteriia; order Kuafuiibacteriales; family Kuafuiibacteriaceae; genus JANQQN01. The sequence continues at coordinate 5,436 of JANQQN010000364.1, forward strand.
TCGAGCAGCTTACACCGCTTGAAGTCGTCTTCGCCGATCACGTCTTTCCGGATCTGGATCTGGAGTCGGCCATCGCGGTCCCACAGGTCGCAGAACATCTGCTTGCCGCCGTCGCGGACCGCGAGCAGCCGCCCCCCGATCCGGAATCGGGGATCGTCCGCCTGGGGTTGGTTCGCGGACTCGCCGGGCGCCGCACGGACCGTTTCCGTGGTCTGGGGCACCGCGATCCCGTTCGGAAACGACGCCCAGCCCTGCTCGGCGAGGCGACTGGCCTTCTCTCTTCGCCGGCGAATGATCTCGTCGATGCCTCCGGCGCTGCCCTGATCCGTCATGGTCGGCGGAGGCTTACAAAGCCCCTCCGAGCGGGTCAACGCCGCTGTCTGACCCATTCATTCCGGTCTGCCTTGCGTCCGCCGGACAACGGGGGCACAAGGCCCCGCATGGCCGAGTTCGTGTTCACCATGCAGAACGTCCGCAAGGCGTACCCCGGCAAGGTGGTGATCAAGGACATGACCCTTGCCTTCCTGCCGGGGGCCAAGATCGGCATTCTTGGCCACAACGGCGCGGGCAAGAGCACCTTGCTCAAAATCATGGCCGGGGTGGATCAAGAGTACACCGGCGAGGCGAAACCCGGTCGCGGCATTCGCGTCGGTTACCTCCCGCAAGAGCCTCAGCTCGATGCAAACAAGACCGTGCGGCAGAACGTCGAGGAGGCGGTCTCGGAGACCCGGGACCTGCTGACCAAGTTCGAGGAGCTGTCGATGAAGCTCGGGGAGGAGATGACCCCCGAGGAAATGGAGTCCCTACTCGAAGAGCAAGGGCGGCTCCAAGACGAGATCGAAGCCCAAAACGCGTGGGACCTCGACACCATGCTCGAGCGCGCGATGGATGCCCTTCGGTGCCCGCCGGCCGACGGCGGGGTCGAGAATCTCTCCGGCGGCGAGCGACGCCGCGTCGCCCTGTGCAAGGTGCTGCTCGAAAAGCCGGACATTCTCTTGCTCGACGAGCCGACCAACCACCTCGACGCGGAGTCCGTCCTGTGGCTCGAGCAACACCTTCAGCAGTACCCCGGATGCGTCGTGGCCATCACCCACGACCGCTACTTCCTCGATAATGTCGCCGGCTGGATCCTCGAGCTCGACCGAGGCGAAGGCATCCCTTGGAAAGGCAACTACTCGTCGTGGCTCGACCAAAAGGCGAAGCGGCTGGCCGTCGAAGAGAAGCAGGAGAGCGCCCGCCGCCGGACGCTCGAAAAGGAGCTGGAGTGGGTTCGTCAGTCGCCTCGAGCCCGGCAGGCCAAGAGCAAAGCCCGCCTCAAGGCGTACGATCAGCTGCTCGAGGACGGTAAGAAGCAGCGGATCGAGCAGGTCGAGATCCATATCCCGCCCGGTCCTCGCCTCGGCTCGACGGTGGTTTTGGCCGAAGGCCTGCAGAAGCAGTTCGGCGACAAGCTGCTGTTCGACGACCTCAGCTTTCGACTACCGCCGGCGGGGATCGTGGGGGTCATCGGGGCCAACGGCGCGGGCAAAAGCACCCTGTTCCGGATGCTGGTGGGCCAGGAGAAACCGGATGCGGGCAGCCTGACCGTCGGCGACACGGTCGCGTTCGCCTACGTCGATCAGTCCCGCGATGAACTCGAGGCCGACCGGGCCCTGTGGGAGGAGATCTCGGACGGCAAGGACCACGTGGAGCTCGGCGACCGAACGGTTCCCGCCCGCGCCTACGCGGCGATGTTCAACTTCAAGGGCCCCGACCAGCAGAAGAGGGTCGGAAGCCTCTCCGGCGGCGAGCGCAACCGCGTCCACCTCGCGAAGCTCCTCAAGAGCCGAGGCAACGTGCTGCTCCTCGACGAGCCGACCAACGACCTCGACGTCGACACCTTGCGGGCCCTCGAAGACGCGATTCTGTCCTTCGCCGGCTGCGTGGTGGTCATCAGTCACGATCGCTGGTTCCTGGACCGCATCGCCACCCACATTCTCGCGTTCGAAGGCGACAGCCGAACGTTCTTCTTCGAGGGCAACTTCCAAGACTACGAGGAAGACAAGAAGAAGCGGCTCGGCCCGGGGGCCGACACGCCAAAACGCATCAAGTACCGTAAGCTCACGGTCTGAGACTTGGCCGCTAACGGCGACGTGAAGTCGCCTTCGGCCCTTCGCATCGCGCAAAGCGCGCTGCTGCGCGGCGCTAACGCGCCTTGCCTTCGCCGCTGACGGCGGGCGACGGGAAGTCGCCTCGCGCCGGTTATGCGGGGCGGCGCTGAATGATCCGCTGAATGTCTTCGGGGTCGAACGGCTTGTTCAGCCGAAGGTTGGGCACGCTATCCAAAAAAGCTTGGGATACGGCGTCGTGGGCGCCGCCGGTCATGAACACGATGCGCTTTTCGAGACCCGGGTTGCTGATCTGAACCCATCGGTGAACGGCTTTGCCGTCGGTGCCCGGCATGTACAGGTCGCAGAAAATGACATCGAAGTTGACGTCGGCCGACAGGATTTCGATCGCCTCCTGCCCGGAATACGCAACTTCGAGGTCGAAGTCGCGAAGCACCCGGCGGAAGGCGTTCACGATCAAGGACTCGTCGTCGATGACCAGGATTCGTCCCTCTTGTGCGGGAACGAAGGCCGAGTCGGGTTCGCTGCCCTCTTCTTCGTCGGCGGGGCTCGCCAGCGGGGGCAAGCGGACGGTGAACGTCGTGCCTTTGCCCAGCTCCGACTCGACGTCGATGTGGCCGCCGAGCTGGCGGACGATGCTGTGGGCGATCGAAAGCCCGAGACCCGTGCCGACCCCGATCGGTTTCGTGGTGAAGAACGGGTCGAAGACGTGATTGAGGACCTGAGGCGCGATTCCCGGGCCCGAATCGCTGATGCGGAACACGGCCTGCCCCTGGTCCTCGTAGGTCCGGATTTCGATGACGTGGGCGGTGCTCTGGTTGTCGGGCAGGGCCTGGACGGCGTTCAGGATGAGGTTGAGGACCACCTGGCCCAGACGCGCCTCGTCGCCCACCACGGCGGGGGTCGGACCGAGGTCCTTCACCAGCTCCGCCTTGCGCCGAATTTGAATGAACGTCGCCGTGAGCGCGGACTCCACGACCGACGTCAAGGACAGCGCCTTCATCGCGTTGTTCTGGTCTGCCCTCGAGAAGGTATGAAAGTTCTTCACGATACGGCTGACCCGCTCCGCACCGTCGAGGGCTTCATCCATCGACGACCGAAGCTCCTGCAGGTCCGCCCCTTCCGGGAAGTCGGGCTGCGTGAGCACCGATAGCGCGTAGTGGAGATTCCCGATGACATAGGACATCGGGTTGTTGATCTCATGGGCAACGCCGGCCGCGAGGGCGCCGACGGTCATCATTCGGTCGGCGAGAAGGAGGTCGGCCTGGGTCTGTTTTACTTCGGAGATGTCGCGGGCGATGAACGCCCTCGCCGGTCGACCGGCGAACGATGACAGCCACATCGGCGTCAGCTGGAGCATCACCCGGGCGCCGTCGGGACGCACGAAGCCATACTCGGCCGTGGTCCGACGGCCGGTGTCCGCATCGGCCACCAGCCAGCTTCGCATGGTCTCCCGATAGGTCTCGTGCAGCAGGTCGAGGAACGTTTCGTCCATCACCTGCTGGCGGTCTCGACCCAGGAACCGGGCGAAGGAGGCGTTGACGTACAGAACGAAGCCGTTGCGAACGACGACGATGCCTTCCGGGTTCTGATCGCTGAGGGCCCGTAGGTCGGCGTTCTCGTCATTCTGGACCACGCGCGGACCTCGACCATGTGGGGGTACCACGGGCCCCGAAAGCTGTCGAGCAAAGCGGCTCGGATTGCGGTCCACCCGTAGGCCGCGACCTTGCTGACGCGGGGCATCGACGCCAAACTGGTGCCATGTCGGAACGGCTAGGCCGGTATCTGCTCTTGCGATCCTTGGCCTCCGGAGGCATGGGCGAGATCTTTCTAGCGGAGCACACGGGGATCTCGGGATTCGCGAAGCGCGTCGCTCTCAAGCGGATAAGACCCGAGCTCGCGCGCGACAGTGCCTACGTGCATCTGTTTCTGAACGAGGCTCGCCTCGGCTCGTTCCTCAACCATCCCAATATCGTCCACATCTTCGACGTCGGTCACGACCACGACGAGCTGTGGCTGGTCATGGAGTACGTCGACGGCGTCGACCTCAAGCGCCTGCAGCGCCGGGCCCTGCTCGCCAACCGCCCCCTCGATCCCCCTCAGATCGCCGCCATCATGGTCGATGTCCTGTCCGCGCTGGAGGAGGCGCACCGCGGTGGTCCCCTCGCTGGCGCCCCGATCATTCACCGGGACCTGTCGCCGGAGAACGTGCTGATCGCCCGGTCCGGTGCGGTGAAGGTCCTCGACTTCGGCCTCGCCAAGTGGCTCCCGGAAGCGACATCGGTCCCCTCGATGGAGGGCAACATGATCTTCGGCAAGGTGCGCTACATGCCCCCGGAGCAGCTCAAAGGGCTGCTGATCGACCCGCGGGCCGACCTCTTCAGCCTCGGGGTCGTGATGTACGAAGTGCTGTCCGGTCGACTGCCATTCGGCCGGGGCACCGCCAACGAAGTGCTAGCCAACATCCTCGCCGGACCCCCGCCCTCGCCCACCGGCCGCCGCTTCGATATCGATCCCGCCCTCGACGCGATCATCATGAAGGCCCTCGCGCCCAACGCCGACGAACGCTATCCCTCCGCCACCGCGATGCGGTCCGACCTGGTGGGTTACGTTTCGGGTCGGGCGCCGGTGCTTCCTCTAGAGCCGGTTCGCGTGCGTCTGCAGCGCAGCAAGGGCGCCCGGGCGCGGGGCATCGACCCCGAGACCTTTCAAGACGGCGGCGAGCGAACGCCTACGGAGATGGCGTTGGCGGTCGCCGAGCGCTGCGGCAAGTGCGGTGGGGAGTTTTCGGCCCTGTTTCTCGATGGCCTGATCGTCGACCGATGCACCTCCTGCCACGGGGTGTGGCTCGATAAGGCGGAGCTCGAACGCATCATCGGGCAGGCCAGCGAAGCGCCGACCGAAATGCCCGGCGAAGTGTTTCAGCGCGCCCCTCTCGACCGGCTGGTCGGCTCATGTCCGACGGATCGGGTCGGCCTGCACGCGTACCAGGTGCCGGACCAGCCGGCCCACATCGAGGTGTGTCCTCTGTGCTCGGGGGTCTGGTTCGACGACGGCGAGCTGCGGCTGCTGAGCGAACCCGACGTCGCCCAGTGGCTGCGGGAGCTGCTCGACCAGCTCGAAAGCTCGGGCCATCGGACCGGCTGATGGGAGGTCGACCGGCCGGGCCTCCAACCGGCCGGGAATTCCGGCCCGCCCTCGGTCGGCGCGGAGTTAGCTGTTCATTTGGCGCCGGCCGCTGAGGGCCTGGGAGATCGTGGCAGGGTCCGCATATTCGAAGTCGCCGCCGATCGGCAGGCCCGACGCGATCCGGCTGACTTTCAGCCCCGCACCGGCAATGAGCCGCTGAAGGTACAGTGCGGTCGCTTCGCCCTCCACGCTCGGGTTCGTGGCGATGATCAGCTCTTCGACCCCCGCGTCGATCCCCTGGAGCCGCGCGAGCAGCTCCTTGATCTTCAGGTCTTCGGGCCCGACTCCCTCCAGGGGCGCCAGGGCCCCATGAAGGACGTGGTACCGGCCCTGAAACTCCCGACTTCGCTCGATGGCCCGAAGGTCCTGCACCGTCTCCACCACGCACAGGACCGTGCCGTCGCGCCGAGCATCGAGACAGATGCTGCACTGCGGCTGATCGGTGAGGTTCATGCACCGCTCGCACAGCCCGATGCGCTGGGTTGCGTCCAGCAGGGCCTGGGAGAGATCTTCGGCGAAGGCCGAGCCTTGGCGAAGGACGAAGAACGCGAGCCGCGTCGCGCTCTTTTCGCCGACCCCCGGCAACCGGCCGAACGCCTGAATCAACCGGGCGATCGGGTCGACCCGTCGGGGCTCTTCGGACAACGGTGGCCTCTCAGAACATGCCCGGCGGCATCGGCATCCCGCCGGTCAGCGCGCTGAGCTCCTTGTGCATCATCTCCGTCGCCCGCTGCACCGCCTGATTGGTCGCGGCGACGATCAGGTCTTGAAGCATGTCGATGTCGTCGGGATCCACGACGTCCGGCTCGATCTTGACCGACTGGACCTCGTTGTTGCCGTTGACCACGACCACGACCATGCCCCCGCCGGCCGTGCCCTCGACGGTCTTCTGCGCGGCTTCCTCCCGAACCTTCGCGTACTTCTCCTGCATCTTCTTCGCTTGGCGCATCAGCTCGTTGATATTCATCGTTGGCTCCTATCCATCGTCCTGAACTCGGACCTTGGTCACCTCGCCGCCGAGGGTCCCGGCGACGGCCTTGACGGCGGGATGCTGCAAGGCCGCTTGTCGGACCTCGCTCCGCCGCTCGGCGCGCTTGGCCTGCTCGCTTTCGGTAATCGTACGCGGTCCTTCCGGATCCTTACTCCGAACGACCTTCATCGCCGAAGGGGTGCCGAAAAACTCGCTGAGCAGCTGCTCGATGTCTTCTCGGGTCTCCAGCTCTTCCAGCTTCGCGACGTCGAACGCGGTCTCCGCCCCGAGGGTCACTTGCCCCGGCGCAAAGCTGAGCGGCCGCACCTGCACCAACGTCGCCGCCAACGACGGCCGGCGCTGCCGGACGGTGGCCACGAACGCCTCGAAGGTCGGCGGCCCCGCCGCCGCGGAGGTAGCGGGTGTCGCGGAGGGCGCCGGCGTCG
>JANQQN010000367.1 GCA_028289325.1 Myxococcota bacterium
ACGGGCCGGATTCACAAGACGGGAGAGGTCCACGACGGTGCGGCGACGATGGACTGGATGGTCCAAGAGCAGGAGCGGGGCATCACCATCACCGCCGCGGTGACCACGTGTCCGTGGGGCGACCATGAAATCCATCTGATCGACACCCCCGGCCACGTCGACTTCACGGTCGAAGTCGAGCGCTCGCTGCGGGTCTTGGACGGCGCCGTGCTGGTGTTTTGCGCGGTGAGCGGGGTCGAGCCGCAGTCGGAGACCGTGTGGCGCCAGGCCGAGAAGTACGGGGTGCCGCGCCTCGCGTTCGTGAACAAGATGGACCGGATCGGGGCTGACTTCGAGCGGGTGGTGACGGACATCGGCAACAAGCTGCCTTCGGCCCGGCCCTTGCCCATTCAGATCCCGCTCGGCGCGGAGTCGGGCTTCGCGGGCGTCGTCGACCTGCTGACCATGGAAGCGGTCACCTTCGGCGGCAAACACGGCGAGACCTCCGAGCGAGGGCCTATCCCCGACGCGTATCGGGACGCGGCGGAGTCGGCGCGAGAGCGCCTCATGGAGGGCCTCGGCGACCTCGACGACGAGATCGCCGAGGCGTACCTCGCCGGGGAAGACGTGCCTCTCGACAAGATCAAAGAGGTCTTGCGTCGAGGCACGGTCGCAAACCAGGTGCAGCCCGTGCTCTGTGGTTCGGCGCTCAGAGACAAAGGGGTCCTGCCCCTTCTGGACGCCGTCGTCGACTACCTCCCCTCGCCCCTCGACGTGCCGCCGGTGCAAGGCATCAACCCGAAGACCGGCGACCAGGAGCTGCGCCCCCCCGATCCGAAGGCCGACCTGTGCGTGCTGGCGTTCAAGGTGGCCATGGACGAAGGGCGGCGACACGTTTATCTGCGGGTGTACTCTGGCACCCTGGAACCCGGAGACGAGGTTCTCAACACCACGACCGGCAAAAAAGAGAAGGTCGCGCGCCTGTTCAAGGTCCACGCCCATCGCAAAGAGCGGATCAACGAAGTCATGGCCGGCGACCTGGTGATGGCGGCCGGCCTCCGCTACGCGCGCACCGGCGACACCCTCTGCACCCCAAAAGCACCGCTGATGCTCGAGCAGATGCAGTTCCTCAAGCCGGTCATCGCCATCGCGGTCGAACCGAAGCAGAACAAAGACCTGGAGAAGATGCAGGAGGTCTTGCGTAAGCTGGCCGACGAGGACCCCACCGTCCAGCTGCGCGAAGATGAGAACACCGGCCAGACGCTGCTCGCGGGCATGGGCGAGCTCCACCTCGAAGTCCTCACCGACCGCATGAAGCGGGAGTTCAACGTCGAGGTGAACACCGGTAACCCGAGCGTGGTGTACCGGGAGACGATCACCAGGAAGGCCACCGCGACCGAGACGTTCGAACGGGTCATCGACGAGGAGAAGAACGAGGCGGTGTACGCGCAGGTCGAGGTCGAGATCGAGCCTCGCGAACGGGAGGCCGGCAGCGCCTACGAGGACGTTCGCCCCGAAGACAATCGGGTCGCCCATCCGGTCGCCGACGGCGATCTGACCGGGATTCGGGAGGGCGCCCTGGAGGCGCTGGAAGCCGGTCCGGTCGACGGGTATCCGGTGCAAGACGTCCAGATCCGCCTGAAGGCCGTCGACACTCGACCCGGGCAGACGACCGGCGTCGCGCTGCGGGTGGCCAGCGCCAACGCGGTCCGCGCCGCCCTCAAGGCCGGCGGTCCGGCCACCCTGTCGCCCCTGATGAGCCTCGAAGTCACGGTCCCCGAAGCGATGACCGGCGGCGTGGTCGGCGACCTGTCGGCGCGGGGGGCCCGGATCGAGGGCGTGGACAGCGAAGGCGACCGCTCGGTGGTCAAGGCGCTGGTGGCGATGACCAGCATGTTCGGATACTCGACTCAGCTGCGCTCGATCACCGAGGGCCGGGGCAACTTCTCCATGCGCTTCAACCGCTTCGACATCCTCAACTGATCCTGCGCGCCAACCGCGTTTGGTTTAACCAGGGTCAGGCTGGCGCTCGAAGCGGAGCACGCCCGGCGTCGCCAGGGCGCGGATGACCAGCGCCACGTTGAGCGCGTGTCCGGCGCGGTCGGCCACGTATCGCCCTCGCCACGGAGCGCCGAAGAGCGCGAGATCGCCGACGGCGTCGAGGAGCTTGTGCCGAGCGCACTCGTCGGCGAACCGCGAACCGTCGGCGTTCACAGGGCCGCCGGGACCGTAGACCAGCGCGTTGGCCAGCGAGCCCCCGAGCGCCCGACCCGCACGGTGCAGCGCGTGCACCTCGTCCTCGAAACCGAAGGTTCGCGCGGGGGCCAGCTCGGTGGCGAACGACGACGAGGTCAGCCCGAGCGCAACCCGCTGCGTGCCGACGGGAGGCCGAAAAAGATACCGGCCGGCCACCGAGGTCGCGAGCGCGGGCTCGAGGCGGGCGAAGGCCCCTCCTCGCCCCTCGACGACCACCGTCCGGTGAACCACCGCTACTCGCCGGGGGACGGACAGGGCCGCCCGCCCTACACCGAGAATCGCATCGACGAACGGTCGCGCCGAGCCGTCGAGGATCGGGACCTCGGCCCCCTCGACGAGGGTCACCGCGGCGTTATCGACCCCGACCCCCGCCAGCGCGGCCAACAGATGCTCCACGGTGGCGATCCGCCCGTCTCCGGATCCCAGCTGGGTGCAGAGGTGGGTCGAGGTCACCGCGTCGACCCGAGCCCGGACGGCCGGTCGGCCCGACCGGCCGATTTGGATTCCGTGGTCCGCGGGCGCCGGCGACACCCGCACGCGGGCCTGGTGCCCGGTGTGTAGGCCGACCCCCGCCAGCTCGAAAGGCGCGGCGACCGTGGTCTGAAGCACCACCCGGGTCGAACCTACAGCAGCTTGGTCTGCCGTCGCGGCCGACCGATATGCGCGTAGGCGCGTCCGGTGGTCTTGCGCCCACGAGGGGTGCGTTCGAGGTAACCGTTCTTGATCAGATAGGGCTCGTAGACGTCTTCGATGGTCGTCGGCTCCTCGCCGATCGCCGCGGCCAGAGTGTTGAGCCCCACCGGTCCCCCGTCGAAGTGGTCGATGATGAAGGTCAGGATTCGGCGATCCATCTCGTCGAAGCCCCGCGCGTCGATCTCCAGCGCGGCGAGCCCCCGGTCGGCGATCATGCCGTCGATCTGGCCGTCGCCGTAGACCTCCGCGAAGTCCCGCAGCCGGCGCAGCAGCCGATTGGCGACCCGAGGCGTGCCGCGGCTGCGGGCGGCGATCTGTCGCGCGCCGGCTTCGGAGAGGTTCGCCGGCAGTCGCTCCGCCGATCGCTGAACGATCTGCTCGAGCTCCTCTTCCGAATAGAAATCAAGCCGGGCCAGATAACCGAACCGATCGCGAAGCGGGCTCGACAGGAGCCCGGAACGGGTGGTGGCCCCGACCAGGGTGAACCGCGGCAAGGGAAGCGTCATCGTTCGCGCGTGGGGCCCATCGCCGATCACCACGTCGAACCGGAACTCTTCCATCGCCGGATAGAGGTTCTCTTCCACCGCCGCGGACAGGCGATGGATCTCGTCGATGAACAGCACATCGCCCGCCTCGAGGCTGGTCAGGATGCCCGCGAGGTCGCCCTTCTTCTCCAGGGCGGGGCCGGACGTCAGGTGGAGCTTCACCCCCATTTCCGCGGCCACGATGTACGCGAGCGAGGTCTTTCCCAGGCCCGGTGGTCCCGCGAACAGGAGATGGTCCACCGGCTCCCCGCGCCCTTTGGCGGCGGCGGTGAACACCCGAAGGTTCTCCTTCACCCGGGTCTGGCCGATGTACTCGTCGAAGCCCCTCGGCCGCAGAGCGGCGTCGACCTGCTGATCGTCGGGTCGGCCCTGTCCACTGACCTCCCGGTGCTCATCGCTCGCCACCCTTCCGTCGTAGTACGGGCCGGTCTATCTGGCCAGCGCCAGCGCGGCCTTGAGCAGGGTTTCAAGGTCCTGTTCGGCCTCCGCCTCGGCCATCGCCGCCGCCGCCAGCTCCTCCGCTTTACCGGGCGAGAAGCCGAGATTACACAGCGCGGAGGTCAGGTCATCCTCGACGCGACCGGGACGAGAGGTCGCGCTGGCGGCGGCGGGCCCCGGCACCCCGAGCACGGCGACCTTGTCGGCGAGATCGACCACGATCCGCTCCGCGGTCTTTTTGCCCACCCCCGGCAGCTTCGCGAGGCGGCCGACCTCCCGCTTGAGCACCAGCTGAACGAAGTCGCCGACCGGCGTTTCGAGGATCCCCATCGCCTTGACCGGTCCGATGCCCGGGACCCCGATCAGCATGTGAAACAACTGGCGGGCGGTCGGCTCCGAGAAACCGAACAGGGTGATGGCGTCTTCACGAACGTGGGTATGGATGTGGAGGTCGACGGCCGAGCCCTCGGCAAGCACGGTTTGGCTCGTGACCTGGACCACGTATCCGACCCCCTGAATGTCGACCACCACCGACGTCGCGGTCCGCTCCAGGACCGTACCCCGCAATCGCCCGATCACCGGCCGACCTCGCTCACACCGTCCGCCGTCGCGAAGCGAAGGGCGAACCCGCGGACTTCGCCGCGTCCCACCGGCGGCGAGTGGCGCCCGCGATGGCCACCGCGAGGGCATCGGCCGCGTCTTCGGCCGGGGTCGACGACAGCCCGAGGATGACGCGGATCATGGCCTGGACCTGACCCTTGTCGGCGCGACCGGACCCGGTGACGGCCTTTTTGACCTCGGCCGGCGCGACCTCGCCGAGGGTCTCCGATGCCCGATTGGCCACCAAGAGCGCCACCCCCCGCGCGTGACCGAGGACCAGGGCGCTCCTCGCGTTCTTGTGGTG
>JANQQN010000375.1 GCA_028289325.1 Myxococcota bacterium
ACCTCGCGGAAGCAGCGCGGACGGCGCGACGGCGCTCGGCATTTAGCGAGGCTCAGGCCCACGTCGGTCGGGCGCGAAGCCAGCTCGCGTCGATCGGCCCCGGTCGCGAACGCGACGCGTTGGACCTTCGGCTCGAGCTCGAGCAGGGCGCGATCGCCATGGTCACCGCCGGATGGGCCACCGAGGCCGTCGGCGCATCCTTCGCACGAAGCCTGGAGCTGGCCCGCGCGGTGGGTGAACCGGCGGCGATCGTCCGCGCTTTGTTCGGCGCCCTCGGTTACCACCTGGTGAGAGGTCACGCCGATCGACACCTCGAGCTGAGCACGGCCCTGCTCGACGCGGCTACCGAGGCCGACGACCGCTCTTCGATGTTGGTGGCCCAGGTCGAATTGGGGGGCGCCTCGTTTGCGGTCGGCCGACTTGCGGAGGCCGAAGCATACTACGCGTGTGGCCTCGACAGCTATCGTTCGGGAGATCACGACGAACACGTCGAGCGGTTCGGCGTCGACTTCGGCGCCTTCGGCTTCGCGTGGTGGTCCCATCTGTCGTGGGCGCGAGGCGAGTTGGCCCGGGCCCGAGCGCAGAGCCGGCGCGCGAGGGAGATCGCCCACACTCGAAACCACCCGCTCACCCGCACCGCGGCCGACGCGTACGCCGCGATCCTGTACATGATGATCGGCGAACCGGAGCCCGCGGCGCAAATGGCGCTGAGCGCGCGTCAACTGAGCGAAAAGTTCGGCCTTCGGTACTACGAGGCATGGTCGAACGTGGTTGTCGGATGGTCGGCGGCCCGAACCGGCAACCTCGACGGCCTCGACACCATTCAAGCGAGCATCGAATCTCTGACCCAGGCCGGCGCCCGGCGCATGCTGCCCTACTTCCTCGCCGTGTACGCCGACGTGAGCCGCGGGCTCCACCAGCCCGCGCGCAGCGCCCGCGCGCTGCAACAGGCGCAGGCGACCATCGACGATACGAAGGAACAGATCTGGCAGCCGGAGATCTTTCGCCAGCGAGCTATCGAGATGCGGGATGAACACCCTCTTCGGGCCGAAGCGCTCCTGCAACAAGGCGAGTGGCTGGCCGAGCAGATGAAAGCCCAGGCGCTCGCAGCGAGAATCCGAAGCGACCGGCGGCCGGGGCAAGGATGAGCGCCGAACTCAGCCCCACCACCAGGGCGAAATCCAGGACCAAAAGGTATCGCCAAAGAACACCGCCAGCGTGGCCAGCACCGCCCCCGCGCCGCCGATGATCAACGCCGCGTCGAACGCGGTGGCCAGCGGCTCATACATGACGTAGCCAAACCCCAACACCGCGCCCAACCCGAAGCCCGCCCCCGCCCGCAACAGAATCTCGACGCGGTCGGGACGAAGTCCATCTTCATTCGGTCTTGGGCGCATCACGAGTCTGCCCGATCAGTTCGTCCACTCGAGGCGATAGCTGAGGCTGTGCCCGATCTTTTGCGAGTATTGGCGGATCGACTTGCGGGCCAGCGACTTTTTGACGGGCATAGGGATCGCTTCCGCCAGACGACCGGCCAACGTCGGCGCTTCGCCCACGGGTTTTTGACCTCCCTGTGGGAACGTGACTTCGACCTGCGCCCGGCGCTGCCCGGCCTGGTCCAGAAACGCCGACAGTTCCTTGAACTGCTGCATCAACGGGTCGGACCGATGCGTCGCCCAATTCGCCGCCGGTACGAAGTCCACGAAGTGCATGAGGTGAAAGTTGAGCTGAACCCAGAGGTTCTCGGCGTCGATGACCAGCGGGGCGTTATCGATCACCCGGTGGAAGTGCAGGGCCTTGAGCTTGTCGAGGCGACCGATGTTTTGGCGCAGTTCGGGCAGCAGTGCCCGGTCGTAGAACAAGCGCAACAGCGACGGAAAGGCTTCGATGTGGAGGGCTTCGACGTCGCTGAGCATCGCCTTCAGCTTGGGCAGCCTTTTGACATCCATCGCGAACGTGTTGGTCGCCGTACCGAGGATGGAGTGCAACAGAGCGATGTTGGGCGAATGCTCGGGAAAATGCTTCGCGGAATAGTCGTGGCAAAAAACGAGATGCTCGAGAAACGTCCCGTCGGCGTGCTCCATGCTGAAGTCACACTCGTCGATCATGAAGTCGATCAACCGCTGGTCGACAGCAGGGGCCGGGCGGGCTCGCTCACTCGCCGCGTACGCAGCCTCGATCTCGGAGATCGCGGCGTCGCTCCAGTAGACGTCCTTCGCCAGCTTGTCTTTCATGACCATGCGGGCCAACCCACCTTCGAGCCCTCCGAAGATCGTTCGCCCCATATCGAAATCCGCCATGGGCACGACCTGAACCCGACCTGCGTGATCCGTAGCTTTGCCCCACGCGAGCGCGGCCTTGCGCTGCAGGTTGAGGCTGGCTTCAAGCCGCCGGCTTGAAGGCGCGACCGGTTCTTCTCGAACGACGTTTCCTTGCACCACTTACCTTTCCTCCCGAACCGCTGACCGGGGCAGCAAAGCATCGTGGACCGCCGCCGGCAAGGCGCCGCGCGCCTCAACTCGCCCTGCCCCCGCCTCCCGGCCATTGCCGCACCGGCTCGATTGGGGCAGGGTCACGGCGGAGACCGGTTCTCGGCCGGTCTACCCTGGTGATGGCGGGATGGCCCATCGACGCGACAAACCCCATCATCCCTTTGGAAGCGGCGATCGGCAGACGGCAGGCGCCCGCCCCTCGCCTGCCCGGCGGGCGTTCGGGGGCCGGCTCGGGAACGCCGTCCTGATCTTGGGGCTCCCGGTATTCACCGCCTATCTCTTCTTCGCGGTTCGATTCAACGAAGGCGCGGTCTTCCCAACGCCTCGCGCGGACCTCGACGCCTTTGTCGCCGCACTGAGCCCCCGTCCGAGCGATGTGGGCTTGTACGCCGGTTGGCTAGCGCTGCAAGCCGCTTTGCAGCAGTTCGGCCCCGGTCGACGGGTTCTCGGCTCGCCCCTCCCGAACGGGCAGCGGCTCCCGTACCGCATGAACGGATGGTTCGCCCTCGCCACCACCGCCGCGGTGATCGTCGGCCTCCATCTCACCGCAATCGTGCCCCTGCGGACGATCCACGACCGGTTCGGGGGGCTACTGACGGTCAGCACCGGCGCGGCGTTCCTGCTCGGCGGCTTCCTGTACGCATACGGCCGTCGCTACGACGGCCGAAGCGCGCTGCGAAGCGGGAGCTTCATTCACGACTTCTGGATGGGCACCAGCCACAATCCCCGTCTGCCCTGGTCTTCCGACGGCTTCGACCTGAAGCTGTTCTGCGAAGCCCGCCCCGGCCTGCTGCTCTGGATCGCGATCAACAGTTCGTTCGCGTTCGTGCAGTTCGAGACCTACGGCTTCGTCTCGATCCCCATGGCGTTGGTCTGGGTATTCCAGCTCGTGTATGTCGCCGACTACTTTGCCAACGAGCCGGCGATCCTGACCACGATGGACATCAAGCATGAGCGCTTTGGGTTCATGCTCGCGTTCGGCGACCTGGTTTGGGTACCGATGACGTACTCCTTACAGGCGCACTACCTCGTCCACAACGCCCACTCGCTGCCCCTGTGGGCGGCGGTGGCCGTCGTGGCCCTGAACGTCACGGGTTACGCCGTCTTTCGCACCGTCAACCTACAGAAACACCGGTTCCGCGAAGACCCGGACCGATGTCGGATCTGGAACCGAAAGGCCGAGTACATCCAGACGGATAATGGCGGCCCGCTCCTCGTCTCGGGATTCTGGGGCTGGTCGCGCCACTTCAACTACGTCGGCGACATCCTGATGGCGGTATCGTGGTCGCTGCCCTGCGGCTTCGCTTCCGCGCTTCCGTACTTCTACCCGGCGTACTTCGCGGCCCTCCTCGTCCACCGCGAGCGCCGTGACCATGCGATCTGCGCCGCCAAGTACGGCGCCGCGTGGCAGGCGTACTGCCGGCGCGTTCCGTACCGCATCGTGCCCGGGCTGTATTGATCCCGCCCGACCTACTCGCGGGCGCTCACCTCCACCTGGCCACCGCCCCACTCGATCAGCAACCGTTGCCCGCGGCCCTCCCCGTCTCGCTCGAAGCGAACCCGAAAGTCCGACTGCCCTCGCACCATGAATCGACCTTTGCCGAGAGCCACGAGATCCCGTGGCGCCCGTTGCCGTCGCTGAAATCGTAGCGTGTCCCCGACCACGCTGATCCGATTCACGCCGTAGACGCCGACCAGCGCCAGCTGACTCGCGGGCTCGAGGCGGACCGGCGACGACTTCACCCGTTCACAACGGTAACGAACGAGCCGCCCGAATCCGGCCACATTCGCTGACGGTAGTTTCAACGTTTCCGCTCACGCTCCTTCACTCGCCGGCGCCCCACGATGTCTGCGTGACCCGGAAAGCTCCGGGGAGAAACCTGAAGGAGCCCTTACGATGAACGCAAAGACCCTCATTCTGACCCTTGTCGCCCTCGCGACTACCTCTGCCGCCGCCTGCGGGGACGAGGACAAATCGCCGTTCGAGACAGCGGAGTCCCAGCCTTTGGGGTTCGTGACCCACGTCGACGTCAACCTGATCGAGCAGGACGTCTTCGTCGTCGGTGAGAACGACGCGTCGGTCGTCCGTGTGACCGCGGCCGACCTGGACCCAGCGACGATGGCGGCCCCAATCTACGCCGCGGATCAAGCCATCCCTCACGACCCCTTCGGCCTCGGCGCGGCGCCCATGGGACCGTTCGGCCGGGGGCTTCGGCTCGGTCCGACCCTCGAGCAGTGGTTGGCGGCGACCGGCGACGCGGTCTACGACGTCTCCACCGACGGGCGAGTTCGCCTTGAAGGCCAGTTCGAGAACCTCGTCGCGGACGGGGTGTACACCCTGTGGTGTAGCCGCCTGCGCTTTCCGCCCAACGTGTCCATCGTCGACATGCCGTGCGGGGAGCTGGACGGCTCGACGAACACGGTGGTCGCCGACGCCGAGGGCCGGCTGACCTTCTCGATCGACACCTGGGTCATGCCCGAGACCACCGTCGACGAGATCAACGTCGTCGCCCTCGCTTGGCACAGCGACGGCCGTACCTGGGGCCCGAGCCCGGGGGACTTCGGTCTCAACAGCCACGTCCAGATCATCGCCATGTTCCCGGCCGCCAGCGCCGAGTGAGCCCCCGCTTCATCCAATCGAAACCCCTAACCCAACGGAGAAACACCATGAACAACGTCAAGCTGAGCCGAATCCCTGGCTTCGTCTACGCCCTCGGATGCTACGCCGCGGTCAACGCCGCGCTCGTGTACATGATTCTGTTCGTCAACGACCTCTTCATTCCCGGTGGCGTGAGCGCAGCGCCGGCCGCCAACACCGCCACCGCGGTCTTCATCGACCTCGCGCTGGTGGTCTTGTGGGGCGTGCAGCACTCGGTCATGGCCCGCCGCGGCTTCAAAGAGGTTCTCACTCGGATCATCCCGAAGTACGCCGAACGCGCCACCTACTGCCTGGCCTCGGCGGCTGCGTTGGCCGTCGTGTGTTACTTCTGGATCACCGTGCCCGGCGTGGCGTGGGCCTTCGAGGGCGAAGCCGTCCGATGGGCGTTGGCCATCGGTGGCGGTGCGGGATGGGTGCTCCTGCTGGCCGCGACCTTCGAGATCGACCACTTCGAGCTGTTCGGGGTGAGGCAAGCTTGGGCCGCGCTGTTCGGCCGTGAGCTGAAGCCTCACCGGTTCCAAGCCCGATACATCTACGCGTGGGTTCGGCACCCGATTCAGACCGGGATTCTGATGGGGGTGTGGCTGGCGCCGACGATGTCGATGAGCCGACTGCTGTTCGCGTCCTTAATGACCCTCTACGTGCTGGTGGGGCTGTACTTCGAAGAGAGGGACCTCGTGCGGCAGTTCGGCGAGCGGTACCGCCGATACATGCGAGAGGTGCCGCGGCTGTTCCCGGTCACCGTCAAGACGCCCCGCATGCCCGCCACCAACGAGGTGGTGTCCATCGAGCAGCCGGCGGAGATCGTCAGCCGCTCGTGAATGCCCAGCCCTCCCCGCTGCGACCGCGATCGCCGCCCTGCCCTCCCTTTCCTTCCGTGACCGACCTCCCTTGAGCCGCGCGCCGGGACCGTGTTTTGCTGACCGAGTGACCGAAGGGCTAACGGGCAGTCTGTCGGTGGTCGACGTCCCCGGCGTCGGTATCGATCGACTCATCGAAGCGCCGGAGCTGTACCTGGTCATGCAGGCCGATGCACCCCTGCAGCCCAGCCTTCGCCTGCCGTTGTGGGCCCTAGACCGGATAGAGCTCGGGCGCAGCCCTTGCGACCAAGTCCAGACCACCATCTCGAACCGCGTGCTTCGGCTCCTGCTTCCGGACCGGCGGATGTCATCCCGCCACGCGGTGATCGAAGTGAAGGGTGCGTCCAGGGACGAAGTGTGGGTCAGCGACTCGGGGTCCAAAAACGGAACCTACCTGAACGGCAAGCCCCAGCGCGCTTCGCAGCTCAGTGACGGCGACGTGATCGAGCTGGGCCACAGCTTCCTGCTTTTCGCGGGCCCCGGGCCTCGGTGGGCGGACCTGGACCTTCGTCCTCGCGTCCTTCAGGGGCCCTCGCTCGCGACCTTCGACCCTCTCCTGGCCCAGGCCTACGCGGCGGTCGCCGATGTGGCGTCGACCGACATCGGTATCCTGATCACCGGTGACTCCGGAACGGGCAAAGAGACCCTGGCTCGCGCGATCCACGTGCTGCCCGGACGCAAAGGGCCCTTCGCCGTCCTCGACCCCGCCGCCGCCGCGAGCCAAGCCGCCGACCAGGTTCTGCTCGGCCGTACGACCGACGGCGTCGATGACGGCTCCGGGCTCGTGGACGCCGCCGCCAACGGAACGCTATTTCTCGACGAGATGTCGGACCTCCCCCCCGCTTGGCAGCTGGCTCTGGTGAGGGTTCTGCAGGAGCGCTCGGTCACCTCCCTCGCCACTCAGGACTCCCGCCCGGTCTCGTTTCGGCCCGTCGGGACGAGCCATCGTTCGCTCGACGACGAGGTCCACAACGGTCGCTTCCGCGTGGACCTGTTGGGCCGCATCGCCGGGGTGCGGGTTCATCTTCCCACCCTCCGTGAGCGCAAGCAGGACATCGGCCTGCTGATCCGAGGCATTCTCGCCGGCACCTCGGATCGACCGGGGTCGGTGCAGCTGCGGCGTCGAACCGTCCTCGCCCTGCTTCGCTACGACTGGCCCTACAACGTCCGAGAGCTCGAGGCGGCCGTGCGTCACGGCCTCATCCGGGCCAAGGACGACGCGATGGCCGTCGAGCATCTCCCTCTCGCGCTGCAATCGGTCATCGGCCCCCGTTCGGCGGGCCGACCGCCCGTCGGTCCCCGGTCGGCGGCGGGCCGACCGCCCATCGGCACGACATCTCCCGAACCCCCCTCGGCGCCCGCGACGAACCCATCTCCCGCGACCGGCGAGACCGGAGCCTCCGCCCCCCCGGCGCCATCGGATCCCGCCGCCGCGGACCACCGTCCGTCGGCGCTGAGCGATGCTCTAGCTATTCGACTGCTCGGCCCGCTCGAGGTTCGAAGCGCAGACGCGAGACTCGGGTTGCCACCCTCCAAGAAGGTTCGCGCCCTGATCGCGTACTTGGTCGCCACCGGCCGTCCTCATCGACGAGAGCGGCTGGGGGCGATGTTCTGCGAGCTGGCGGATCAACAGCGCGCCGCCCTGAGGTGGCAGCTGTCGAAGGTCCGGTCCGTCCTCAACGACGGAGGTATCGACCGGCTACTGGCCAACCGCCAGGAGGTGTCCGTGCTCCTCGATGCGGTGAGCGTCGACTACCACGAGGTCCGAAAGGGGGTCCGCGCCGACCTCGACGCGACCCCCACCCCAACGCTGGACCGGTGGGCTCGCCTGTTTCGAGGTCGATTCATCGAAGGCCTGACCCTGCCCGACTGCGCCGATTTCGAAGCGTGGCGGGTGGCGGTCGAAGAGGAGTGTGTGGTGTGGAGGGTCAACATTCTGCGCGCCCTCTTGCGACGGGCGGAGACCGACCCGACGGTAGTCTTGCCCCACGCCCGCGACCTGGTGGCCATCGTCCCCGACGACGCGCGGGTCGGGGTGCAGGTCGAGGCCCTCGCCCGACGGGTTCGAGCCCTCCAGCTGGGCGGCGATTGACGGTCACGCCCGCGGCAGGCTCAGCCGCACTTCGATTCCCTGCCCCGGTTGGCTGCTGAGGTGCATGCCCCCTCCCAGCGCGTCGACAGCGGACTTCGCTGTGGCCAGACCCATACGCATAGGCAAGCGAAGACGTGTCATAGATACGGACCCGGGTGTGCAGGACCGTTGGTGAACCCGTTGAACTTGAGTCCAGCGCCAGCCTAAGGTTGCAGAGGTGCTCGAAAACGTCCCTCCTGCGTCGTCGTCGCGCTGGCGGCTGTCGCCGGGCACCGTCGTCGATCAATTCGAGGTGGTGGCCCCCCTCGGTCGAGGGGGGATGGGGGAAGTCTACGCGGCGCGAGATCGCCAGCTGGGGCGCAACGTTGCGCTCAAGCTGTTGCCCACCCCGACCGATGACCCCGTCGCCACCCGCCGAGCGCTCGATGAGGCCAGGACCACGGCCCGCTTCAGCCACCCGAACATCGTGACCATCTTCGCCGTTGGCGCCTATGAAGACCACGCGTACCTGGCGCTGGAGCTGCTCACCGGCGAAACCCTTCGAGATCGGCTGAAGCGGGGGCCGATGCCCACGAGCGAGCTCGTCGGCGTCATGGCCGCCGTCGCCGGTGCGCTTGAAGACGCGCACGAACGTGGCGTCCAGCATCGGGACCTCAAGCCCAGCAACGTATTCCTCGCCGAAGATGGGCGCCCCCGGGTGCTCGACTTCGGCGTCGCGGGCTTCGGAGACCCTGTCGCGAACGAAGCCACCGACGGCGTCAGTCTGGTACCGAAGCAAAAGCGAACCGCGGCCGGCACGCCCGCCTACATGGCCCCCGAGCAGTGGCGCGGGGAGCGATTGACGCCGGCGGTCGATGTCTGGGCCCTCGGGATGGTCCTCTTCGAGCTTGTGGCCGGCATTCGCGCCAATGCCGGTCGAACCCGCGACCAGCTGCGAGTTTGGGCCTGTGCAGACGCCCCGATCGAGGGCCCTCGCGCGGCCGAACACCGACCGCCCAGCGCCCTCGACCGGCTGATCGTCGACTGCCTCGCCCGGCGGCCTGAGGCCCGCCCCTCCAGCGCCCAGGTTCATCGGCGGCTGCGAGCGCTCGTCGCCGAGTGGTCGGCCGCGGCCTCGGATCAGCCGCCGTTCTTGGGCTTGATGCCGTTCACCGAGGGGGACGCGGGTCGGTTCTACGGACGCCAGGCCGAGGTGGCGGGTTTTGTGGACAGGCTGTTGGCCACGTCGACCTTGGCCATCCTCGGCGCTTCGGGCGCGGGCAAGACATCGTTTGTACAGGCAGGCGTCATTCCTCGGCTTCGGGCGGAGGGACCGCTGGTCGTCGTCGGACTCCGACCCGGCCGAGACCCGATGGCGACGCTGTCCCTGCAGCTGTTCGCGGCGGCGGCGCCGAGCAACCCTGCCGCCCCTACCCTTTCGCTGAGCGAGTCATCGACGCCAGGGGTCGTCTCCGAGGGCGTCGTTCCCTCCGACGATGGCTTGGTCCAGGCCCTTCAGCGGACGCCGGGGCTGCTCCGGGCTCGGCTGTCCGCCCTGGTCCCTCCCGGCGGCCGAGCCCTGCTGTTCGTCGACCAGCTGGAGGAGGTCGTCACCCTCACCCCGAGTTCCCGCGACCAGGCGGCCTTCCTGGATGCGATCAGCCTCGTCGCCGACCGAGCGCCCCCTGGGGTCCTCACCGTGATCACTCTCCGAGAAGAGTTCTTGAGTCGGGTAGCGGCGATTCCACGCCATCGGCCGCCCTTCGATCACATCACCGTGCTTCGCAACCCGACCTCGGCCGAGCTGCGCCAGGTCCTGACCGAGCCGGCTCGCCAAGCCGGGTACGCCTACGACGACCCCGAGATCGTCGACTCGATGATCCAGCAGGTGCAGGGTGCCCGCACCGCGCTTCCGCTGCTTCAGTTCGCCGCGTCCAAGCTATGGGAGGCGCGCGATGAGGCGCGACGCCTCCTGTTGCGCGAACGGTACGAGGCGATGGGCGGGGTGTCGGGGGCCCTCGCCCAGCACGCCGATGGGGTGATGGAGAGTCTCAACGGGCCGCAAGCGAGTACCGCTCGCGCGCTGTGGCTGCGTCTGGTGACCCCCGAGCGAACCCGCCGAACCGTCGGTCGCCGCGCGCTGCTGGACGGCCTGGGCCCCGCAGCCCCGGCGGTCCTCGACCGGTTCATCGAGGCGCGCCTGATCGTCGCCCGGCGACCGGACGACGGGACCGATGAAGAGCTCGAGCTCGTTCATGAATCGCTCATCTTGGACTGGACGCGGCTATCCGGCTGGATCACCCAAAGCCTGGAGGAGCTGATCATCGTGGGGGAGCTCGAACGGGCGGCCGACGGATGGGAGCGCCGAGACCGCCGAGACAGCGAGCTGTGGACCGGCGACGCCCTACGCGACGCCGAACGAGCGCTCGAACGCCTGGGTTCGCAGCAGGTCGCGGGCCGAATTCGCGACTTCGTCACCGCCAGCCGTCATCGCGTCTCTCGACTGGTATGGCGTCAATGGATCCTGGTCATCAGTGCCTTCGTCGTGGTGACCAGTGCCGCCATCGCGTTCGCTCGCGGACAGCTCGCGGCCGAGGCTCAGCGCGCCCAGGCCGAGGCCCAACGCGCCCAAGCGCAGCTCGAAGCCGCGCACTCTGCGTATCTT
>JANQQN010000377.1 GCA_028289325.1 Myxococcota bacterium
GCATCGAGTCTCCGACTTACGCGCGGCGGCGGCGGCGACCAGGGCATCGGTGTCGGCGAGCAGACCGGCGATCAGACTCGGTCCCCGGGCGGGAGCGACCCGGCAGATGGCGTCGACGAGCGCGATCTTGACCGACGACGGCGTGCTGGGGGCCAAGGCCACACTGGCCAGCGTCCCCGCGTCCGCGCCCAGATCCCCGAGCGCGGTCGCGGCCGCGACCCGGACCCACGGCCGCTCGTCCTCGTCGAGCAACTTTGCCTGCACGTCAGGTCGCAGGGCCCGGGCTCGGCTCTTGCCCGCCTGAAGCGCCGCCTCCTCCCGCACCCAGCTGCGGGGGTCGGCGAGCCAGGCCCTCAAGGCCTCGATGTCGCCCGCTTTCGCGCGAATCGTGCGAGACCGTAGGCAGCTGCCCGTGCTGGAAACCGAGCAGCAGCCGGCGACACCGAGAGCGAGGCCGGCCGCAAGGGCGAGACCCGCGCTGACCCGAGGGTGGTTCTGTCGCTCCATCGAAACCCGGGGGAGTCTAGCCGGCTTCCGGCGAAGACCGAAGACCCGGCCGTCGACGACGGCCGCAATTCGGGTGCGCTCGGTCGACGAGCCAGCTACACAGAGCGGATGCAGCACGAACGCCCGATCCTTCTCCTGGATGTCATGAGTACCCTGGTCACCGAACCGTTCGTCGAGGCTATCCCTCGTTTCTTCGGCATGACCCTCGACGAGCTGCGGGCCCAGCGGGATCCCCGGCCCTGGATCGACTTCGAGCACGGGCGGATCAGCGAGGCCGAGTACATCGCGCACTACTTCATGGACGGCCGGCGATTCGACGTGGAGGCGTTCAAGCGGATGCTGCACGACACCTACGAGTGGATGGACGGCGTGGAACCGCTCCTCGGGGAGCTTCAGGACGCCGGATACACGATGTACGCGCTGTCGAACTACTCGGCATGGTACCGGATCATCGATGACAAGCTGCGATTGTCCCGGTTCATGGGCTGGGACTTTGTGTCCTGCGTGACCGGACATCGAAAGCCGGACGCCGAAGCGTACCTGGCCGCGGTGCATAAACTCGGTCGCCCGGCGGAGACCTTCCTGTTCGTTGATGACCGACAGGTCAACGTGGACGGGGCGACCAACGTGGGCATGAAGGGCATCCTCAGGACGCCGGACATCACCGCCTTTCGGCGCGACCTGGCCGCGGCGGGAATCGAGATCGCGGCCTGACCCTGGCTCCGTCGTCAGCGCCGATCCGGGGCCGCGGGCCGCGTGACCTTACGGCTGGGCGGTGAGAGAGGCGATCAAGACGTGTTTTTGGATCTTGCCGAGAGCGTTGCGAGGCAGGGCCTTCGTCAACACGACGCGCCGGGGCTTCTTGTACCCGGCGAGGCGGGCTGCTGCCAGCGCCACCAGCTCCTCGGGCAGGGTGTCGGCGTCGATCGGTTCGCCGACGGGCACCGCCACCGCGACGATGGCCTGTCCCCACTCCGGATCGGGTATCCCAACGACGGCGACATCTTCGACCCGGTCGTGGTCCCGTAGCACATCCTCGATCTCTCGGGCCGAGATCTTGAACCCGCCGGACTTGATGATGTCCACCGACTTGCGCCCCACGATCTGAAAATCTCCACGGTCGTCCTGACGGACGACGTCTCCGGTCTTGAACCACCCCCCGGCCGCGAAGCTGGCCGAGGTCTCCTCCGGCTTGCCCCAGTACTCGGTCATCATTCCCCCGCCCCGCACCTCGAGCTCGCCGACCTCGGTGGGGGCGACCACGCGGCCGTCCTCATCGACGATCCTCGCCTCGACCCCGGGCACGGGGCGGCCGACGACCCCCGGCCGCCTCCGCTCCTCGAGCCGATTGGACAGCGTAAACAGGGTCTCGGACATCCCGTAGCGCTCGACGATCTGATGACCGGTCAACGTCTCGAAGCGCGTGAACAGGTCGGGACTGAGCGCCGCGCTCCCTGACGTGAACAAGCGCGCGGCGCGAAGGGCGTTCGCGGCCGGGGGATCGCCATCGAGGTGGTGGACGAGCCGGCGATACATGGTCGGCACGCCCATGAATACCGTGGCGCCTTCGGCGATGGCGGTGACGACTCGAGCCGGGTCGAAGCTCGGCAACAGGTCGATCGACATGCCGTGCAGGACCGAGCCGTACACGCCGATCCCCAGCCCGTGCACGTGGAACAGGGGCAAAGCGAGGACCAGACGATCCGACGAAGACCAGCCCCACAGATCCGTCAGGGCGCTCACGTTGCCCACGATCGACCGAAACGGCAGGATCACCCCCTTACTTTTTGCGGTCGTGCCGGAGGTATAGATCATGAGCGCCGGTGCGTCGTCGGGATGGTCCGCGGCGGGGGCCGTCGGACCCGGGCCGGCGCCGAGCGGCGCTGGTTGACCGATCAGTTTGACGGCCAGGCGATCGGTCATCGCCCGCTCGACGACGGCTCGGTGAGCGGCATCGGTGAGCACCAGCCGCGGCTGGGCGTCGCTCAGGATGTGGTTCACCTCTTCGTGCTGATACCGAGTGTTGATGGGGACGTGAATGACCCCCAGCCGGTGATGGCCGAAGAGCGCGACGATGACGTCGGGATCCGTGTCCGCGAACACCGCTACGCGATCCCCGGCTCGCAAGCCTTCTTGCGCGAGCCAGCCGGCGTACGCCGACGCGCGGCGTTCGAGCTCTACGTAGGATAGCGTCCCGCGATCGGAGCGCAGGAACGAGCGCGACGGGTGGGTCGTCCACGCCGTCCGCAGGCGCGCCCAGCCGGCGACCACGCCTTACACGCCCGCAGCCTGAAACGCCGCCCCGACGATCGCCTTCGCTTCCTCCTGGATGCGGCCGAGGTGCTCGGATCCCACGAAGCTCTCGGTGTAGATCTTGTACACGTTCTCGGTGCCCGAGGGGCGAGCGGCGAACCAGCCGTCGTCGGTCACGACCTTGAGCCCCCCGATGGGGGCGTTGTTTCCGGGCGCAGTGGTCAGCTTGCCGCGGATCGGCGCCCCTGCGAGCTCGGACGCCGTCACCTGGGACGGGGAGAGTTTCTTCAAGACCGCCTTCTGCTCCGGTGACGCCGGTGCGTCGATGCGCTCGTAGGTGGGTGCGCCGTGGGCCTCGGTCAGGGTGCGGTAGACCTCTCCCGGGTCCCGGTCCATCTTGGCGGTGATCTCCGCGGCGAGGAGGTCGAGAATGATGCCGTCTTTGTCGGTGGTCCACGTCGCGCCGTCCTGGCGGAGAAATGACGCCCCCGCGCTCTCCTCGCCACCGAAGCCGAGCTGGCCGGACTCGAGGCCGGACACGAACCACTTGAAGCCCACCGGAACCTCGTTGACCTGCCGACCGATCGCCTGGGCCACCCGGTCGATGATCGCGCTCGATACCAGGGTCTTGCCGACCGCGGCGTCGCCGGCCCAACCGGGCCGGTTTTGGAACAAGTAATATACGGCGACGGCCAGGAAGTGGTTGGGGTTCATCAAGCCGACACTCGGACAGACGATGCCGTGCCGGTCGTAGTCGGAATCGTTGCCGAAGGCGACGTCGTACTGATCCTTCATCGCGATGAGCCCGGCCATCGCGTAGGGCGACGAGCAGTCCATACGGATCTTGCCGTCCTTGTCTACGGTCATGAACGAGAAGGTCGGGTCGATGGCCTCGTTCACCACCGTGACGTCGATGCCGTAGCGTTCGACGATCGGCGCCCAATAGCCGATGCCCGAGCCGCCCATCGGATCGACCCCGATGCGAAGCCCGGAGGCCTTGATCGCGTCCATATCCACGATGTCGGCCAGGCTATCGACGTAGGGGGTGACGAAATCGAACGGTTTCGTGGTGTCCGCGTCGCGCGCTTTGTCGTACGTCGTACGCAATACGTCTTGCAAGCCTTCCTGGAGGCGCGCGTTGGCCCGCTGCTCGATCCAGCTCGTGACGTCCGAGTCGGCGGGACCCCCATGCGGTGGATTGTATTTGAATCCTCCGTCCTCCGGCGGGTTGTGGGACGGGGTGACCACGATGCCGTCGGCGAGCCCGTCCTTTCGGCCGCGGTTGTAGGACACGATGGCGTGGGACACGGCCGGGGTCGGCGTATAGCCGTCGTCGTTGTCGATGAAGACGTCGACCGTGTTCGCGGCGAGAACCTCGAGGGCGGTGGCCATCGCGGGCTCCGACAGCGCGTGGGTGTCGAATCCCATGAACAGGGGTCCGGTGATGCCCGCCTGACGGCGGTAGGCGCAGATCGCTTCCGTGATGGCCACGATGTGGCTTTCGTTAAACGACCGTCGGACCGAGGAACCGCGATGCCCGGACGTTCCGAAGCTCACCCGCTCCGACGGGTCGCTGGGATGGGGCTCCAGGTTGTAGTAGCTCCGCACCAGTCGCGGAATATTCGCCAGGATCGAGCGCGGCGCAGGTTGGCCGGCGAGCGGGTGCAGACTCATGGCGGCAGTCAAGCCGGGCCTGTCGCGCACGTCAAATCACCGCCGAGCCCGGGCCTCCGATTGTGCTCGGCATAAACCCTCACGGCAGTGCATTATGTACGGGTGACGGTTGCTATCACCGACGCGCTCAAAGACATCGCTCTGCTCGCTGGGGGGGCGGATCCCGAGCAGGAGCTGTTGCCGCGGGTACTCGACGCGCTGGCGGACCTCGTGCCGTACGATATGGCCGCCGTACTGGAGCTCGTGGGACCCGACCTCGTCGTCAAATGTGCGCGGGGGCCGCTCGCTGGCGACGCCGTAAACAACCACCAGATTCGGCTCGACGATCATCCGGAGATCCAGGCCGCGCTGCGCGCGGGTCGTGCCCAGGTGATGACCGAGGACGCCCACGCCGAGGGCCACGACCCGTATCACGACGTGGTCGCGCTGCCCGACGGTCACTCGTGCTTGGTCGTCCCGTTGGTCGTCGCCAACGAACCGTTGGGCATCATGACCTTCGACCGAACGCGATGCGAGATCTATCCTCGAGAAGTCGTAGACCTCGCGACGATCTACGGTCAGATCATTGCGCTGTCCCTCGGCGCCACCCGTGCGCTGCGGGCGCGCAACGCCCAGCTCGAAGCCCAGCGGCGCCTGCTGCAGGAAGACTCGGCATCAGACGCGGAGATCGCGTCCGCGACCGATCAAAACATGAAGAAGGTCGCCGCGTCCGCGCGCAAAGTGGCCGCGACCGACGCCCCGGTCCTCATCACTGGAGAAACCGGAACCGGCAAGGAGGTCCTCGCCCGCACCATCCACGCGTGGAGCCCGCGGTCAGCGGAGGCCTTCGTCAAGATCAATTGCGCAGCGTTACCCGAGAACCTGATCGAGAGCGAGCTGTTCGGCCACGTCAAAGGCGCATTTTCCGGCGCGACTCGCGATCGACCGGGTCGCTTCCAGGTCGCCCACCGAGGGACCCTGCTCCTCGACGAGGTCGGCGACATGCCTCTGGCTACGCAAGTCAAGCTGCTGCGGGTTCTGCAGGAAGGCACGGTGGAGCCGGTGGGCAGCGACGAGTCGGTCGAAGTCGACGTGCGGATCATCGCCGCCACCCACGTCGAGCTCCAGTCCGCGATCAACGCGGGGCGGTTTCGGGAAGATCTATTCTACCGACTGAACCTCTTTCCGCTGCACCTGCCCCCCTTGCGCGAACGACCGTCGGATATCGAACGCATCACCCACAGCTTCCTGGCCCGGCTGGCGCGGCGAACGGGCCGCGGACCGTGGCACGTCAGCGAGCCCGCGTGGGCCGCGATGCGCGCGTATCCGTGGCCGGGCAACGTGCGAGAGCTGATCAACGCGCTCGAACGG
>JANQQN010000381.1 GCA_028289325.1 Myxococcota bacterium
AGATCAGCGCCGCGACGCTGTTTGGACCCGAAGCGTCGCTGTGGGCGACCCTCGCTCCGGCCGAGGTGGGTTTCCGGACCCTCGCCACCAAGACGGCGCGGATCGCCTGGATGGTCAAAGAGACCGGCCGGGGGAAGACCGGGCGCCGAGGATTCACGAGGAGAGCAAAAAAACTCGGCCTGCATCCGCCGACGGACCTCCCGAACGCGCTCGCCCCGCTGTTCGAAGACCCTGAGCAGCCACCGAGCCCCGACGCGATGCGCGCGGCGGCGACCGATGCCGCGGGGCGTTTCGACCTGGTCGCGGTGGGCGAGATGCACAGTCAGTTTGCGGGCAAGATGGGTGCCCGATCGGTGTGGCACGAGGCTCGCGGAGCCTTGTACTTCTACGATGTGTGGACGGGCGCCCGGATCGGTCCTCTCCGAGGCACGGCCCGCGCGTCGGCCATCGGCGAGCGCGCGGCGTCGTCGAAGGCCCGCGAATTGCTGGGGGCGCGTTGGGCGGCCAATGCCGCCAAGATGCTCGAGAAGCACTACCGGTCCGGGGCCTCCGCCCGCCGGTGATCCGAGACCGCTGTCACCCGACCGTGTGATGATCTCGGGGCAAGCCTGACCGAGCCCCGCGGGTCGCTCGGCGACCCGTCCGGACAAAGATGTGCGCGTCGCTCTTTTCGCCGGGCGTCGGCACAGGTAGCCTCAACGGTCGTGGGCTCGCCGACGGAAGCGGAACTTGCGGCCTTGGAGCGGAAGCTCGACTTCGAGCCCGAGTATCGGCTGTTGGATCTGACGTCCCTTCGTCATCCTCGTGAGATCACGGCCGTCGACCGTTACCACGTCGGCGACCTCGCGCGCGTGCCGCGTACGTCGGGCCGATGGTCGTTGGGCGTGGTGAGCGAGGTTGATCCCGGCACCAGCGTGACCGTGCTCCTGCGTGCATCGACCGGCCTGAGCACGAAGGAGCTCGACGCCAAGCTGCTGGCGCAGTGCAATCCGCTCAAAATTGGCGACTTCTTTTATCTCAACGACAAGCCGTTTTGGGTCGCCGGGCTCTCGGAAGACGGGGAGATTATGGTGCTGAGTCGCTCTGGCCAACGGGTCGACCCCCGAGAAGTGCGCCGGATGATGGAAGATGTGATCCACGACGACGGCGAGAAGACCGTTCAGATCCGGCCGAAGGTGAGCGACCTGCAGGCGGACGCGGAAGCCCGGCCTCTGTCGACCGCGCGCCCGATGCAGGCCGTTCCTTACGTCCCCATCGAGTCGATCCTCGAGGCCAATTCTCAGTACGGCCTGATCGCGGGCAACAAAGAGACGCCGACGGTCTACAACCTGCGCAGCCCGGTGGCCGACGCGGCGCTGCACACCCACCGCGGACACAACTACAAGAACTGGAACGAAGACGGCGGGGCGTTGTTCGCCGACGCACAAGGACGGTTGTTCGTCGGCGTGTTTGATCAGGCGGGCGGCGAAGGTTCGGACGAAACCGCCCGCGGCGCAGCGACGGCCATCGCCGGCGAGATGCTCTTCGACGAGATGCAGAAGGTCGCCGCGCTGCAGGCCAGCCGCGATGAAGCTGAAGAGGCGCTCGTGCGGGCCGCGAAGCGGGCCCACGAAGCCATTCTGGACCGCGGCAAAGGCGAGGTGACGACGTTCATCGGGGCGATGATCGACGACGACGAGGCGGTGATCGTGAACGTCGGCGACTCGGGCCTCATGCAGTTCGACGCCGACGGCAAACACCTGCGCAGCACCGAGGTTCAAGGCGTGGGCCGGCTGCTTCTCGAAGGGCTCGGTATGACCCGAAAGCCGATCTTCGAGCACCAAGCCTACCGCTGGCCGGTGAGCCCCGGGGATTTCTTTTTGTTTGGCACCGATGGGCTTTTGGACTCCCGGCTCCAGGAGGCCGAGCTCGGAAAGCTGCTCATCGACGCTGGCGACGCGGCCGCCGCCACCCGACGTTTGCGAGACGTCGTGAGCCGGAGAATGATCAGTCGCGAAGGTAAGCCCGATAACCTAACCGTTTTGGTGGTCAAGGTCGGAGAACACGAGAAGGAGAACCCTGACCCAGCATCGTGACGGCGACCCCGGCGCTGGCGAATGACAAGAGGGCGGCGAGCCATCCAGCCCGACGGGTTGCATCGACGAACGAAGAGCGGAGCATCGAGCGGACCTGTTCGCGCCGGCTGTCCGGCCACTCGTCGGGCAGTTCGGCGGCGGCCAGCATCGACTGCTGGGCCATGACGACTTTGCGCTCGTCTTCGGTCAACTCCGGCAGCTTCTCTTGCATCGAGGCGGCGAAGCTCGTCTGGACCAGCAGCCCGAAGCCGGCGATGGCCATCCCCTGGGCGACCCTGGAGACCGCGTTGTTGATGCCGGATGCGACGCCGGTTCGTCCGATCGGCGCCGACATCATAACCGCGCTCGTCAGCGGAGCCACGCACAGGGCCATACCGATTCCCAGCGCGCACGCCGCGGGCACGTACCGCATCCACAGGTCGCCGCTGCCGAAGCTCTCGGCGAGCGCGAGGTAACCGAACCCCGCGATGCCCGCGCCGACGGTGAGCAGAGCCCCGGGACCGAAGCGGTCGGAGAGCTGGGCCGCCCACCACGACATCAGCGAGATCAACAGCGCCATCGGCAGCAGGGCTGCGCCGGCGACCAGGGCTGATGTCTCCTCGACCTGGATGAGGACGAACGGGAGATAGAACAGCATTCCGGACAGCGCGGCGTACAGGCCGACGGTCACGATGTTGGCGCCCGAGAACTGGCGCGAGGAGAACAGCTCCAAGGGCATCATGGGGCTGTCGGTTCTCGCTTCGTAAGCCACGAACGCGACGAGAAAGACGACGCCGACCGCGAACGCAAACCAGATCTGGGGATCGGCTAGACCTTTGGGCCCGGCTTCGGTCATCGCGTACACCGTCCCCGCGAGCCCGAGGGTCGCGAACACCGCGCCGGGGACGTCGAGTCGGCGACTGGTGTCAGGGTGGGTGCAGGGCGGCATTTTCGCGAGGGCGACGAGGACGGCGACCGCGAACAGGATGTTGACGAAGAACACCGTCCGCCAGGAGATCGCGTCCACCATCCAGCCGCCGGCTACGGGACCGACGATCGTCGCGAGCGCCGTAAACGAGGACCACATGCCGATCGCGGTTCCCCGTTCTTTCGGAGGATAGGCGGCGGTCAGAAGCGCCAACGAGCACGGTATCAGCACCGCGCCGGCTACGCCCTGAACGATGCGGGCGAGAATCAGGGTGTACGCGTTGGGCGCCATGCCGCAGGCGATCGACGAGATGGCGAAGCCGATGACGCCGTAGCGGAACACGCGCATCTGGCCGTACCGGTCGCCGAGCGCGCCTCCGACGAGGATCAGCGCGCCGAGAACGAGGACGTAGCTCTCCGCGATCCACTGCGCCTCGGCCGCCGACGCCTCCAGGGCGACCTGAAGCGCGGGAAGGGCAATGTGAACGATCGTGGTGTCGATGAACGCCATCGACGAGCCCAGAGTCGTCGCGACGAGTACCCGGCGGCGGTCCGCCGGGGCCAAGGGCTCATCCATGCCCGGAACATAGTGAGAGCGTTTCGAGCCGGGCAACTTTCATTGAGCTTAGATGTGGGTATTCACGTACCTCGGCCAAGTTTGATCCGATCGACCGCAAAGCCGTTCCTGTTGTCATGCGATGAGCCAGAGGGATTCACCGAGCGGTCGGCGTCGGCCCACGATTTTAGGATCGCGTATCATCCGAGGATGCGTCGGGCGCTCGGCCACGCCACGGCCCTCTTGATGGCTTACCTGGCCGGCGCGACCACCGTCGGCCTCGCGAACGCCGGGCCGGACGGCCGGGACCGAGCGTACCGAAGCCTGGCGACGTTCGCGCGGGTCCTCAGTTACGTGGAGAACAACTTCGTTCGGGAGATATCCGCAGAGGCTCTGGTCCACGGGGCCGTCCGGGGCATGCTGGCCACCCTCGACGCCCACAGCGCATTTCTCGATCCCGCCCAATACGCGGCGATGCAGAGCGAAGCGCGAGGCGAGTTCGGGGGCATCGGCGTGGAGTTGGTCAAACGGGCCGGCGGGGCCCGCATCGTCGAGCGGTACGACGGATCGCCAGCCCGCAAGGCAGGGCTCGAGGTCGGCGACACCATCGTCGCCGTCGACGGCGAGGCAACGGCGATGATGTCGTTGGCGGAGATCGCGCGCCGGATCAAAGGGGCGACGGCGACCGCGGTGCAACTCGAAGTCCGCGGTCCTGGGGCTGCGGTTCGTCGGGTGCGAGTCGTGAGGGCGCGGATCCAGCTGATGTCGGTCGACGCGCGCCGATTGACCGACGGCCTGGCGTACCTCCGTATACGGGCGTTCGGTGAACGGACCGGGCAAGAGGTCGCTGATGTGCTGCGCACCCTACGGGGCGGGCCGGGCCTGTCGGGCTTGGTCATAGACCTTCGGGACAACCCCGGCGGACTGCTCGACGAGGCGGTGCGCGTCGCCGATCTGTGGCTTTCCACCGGGGTCATCGTGACCACCGTAGGGCGGCGCGAGCCCGCGGACCAGGAGCTGGCCCATCCGAAAGGCACCGAACCCAACTATCCGGTGGTTCTGCTCGTGAACGGGGGGACCGCGTCGGCAGCGGAGATTGTGGCGGGCGCCTTGCAGGATCAGTCGCGCGCTCATGTAATGGGGACCCAAACGTTCGGAAAGGGATCCGTGCAAACGGTCATCGAGCTGGAAGATCGCAGCGCGCTCAAGCTCACGATCGCCCGATATTTCACACCAAAGCATCGGTCGATAGAGGGGGTTGGGATCACGCCCGACCAGGTCGTACCTCAGCTTCTTCCTGACCAGCCCTCGTCATCGGCAGGTGCGGTGGACCCTCAGTTGGACGCGGCCGTCGACTACCTCCGAAACCGCGTGGCTTCGCGGTAGCGGTCCGCTTTACGCCCCGAAATCGCCATGCTATCCGATGGCTTCGGGGCGTACGCGTGGCGACGATCTTCAAGCTCATCATCGAGGATGACGAGGGCAAGACGACCGTCTATCCCCTCGCGGATGGTCGCCTCACGATTGGCCGAAAAGACGGCAACACCATCCGGCTGATGGAGCGGAACGTTTCCCGCCGCCACGCCCGGCTGGAGCGGACCAACGGCGCCGTGTTCATCGAGGATCTCGACAGCTACAACGGGGTCAAGATCAACGGCGAACGCATCAGCGGGAAGTACGAGGTCAAAGAAGGCGATCTCGTCGAAATCGGGGACTATCACCTGGCGCTTCAAAAGAGCGTGACTCGGTCAGAGGCCCCTGAGCCCGCCGGGGACGGCGGTGGTTTCGATGATGCGGGCGAAGGGACCTGGCCCCAACCGGGCACCGTCCCCGATTTTCAGTTGCCCGATGAGCTGCTGATCGAAGCCCGAGAAGACGTCGCGGTCCGCGACACGGTGATCGACCAACCGGTCCCGCCTCAGGTTCCCGAGGCGGTCAATCAGACGGTCGACGAGCGACCCAAACCCGTGCCGGTGGGAGCCGGACCGCAATCGGGCTTGCAGATGCTCTCGGCTGCGGATGCGGCGCCGGAGACGATCCCGCCCGGCGCGAGTTTCGCAGCCGCTGAAGAAGACGAACCAGACCGTACGCCGACCGACCTTCGCCCGGGCCCGGATGTCGTTTCGGACGTGCCGCGCCTCATCTGCGTCAGCACGACGTATGCGGGCCGCGCTTTTGCGCTCACCCGGCCCGAGCTGATCATTGGACGCGTCGAGGATAACGACATCGTTATCGAGCACCGCTCCGTATCCCGAAACCACGCCAAGATCCTGTTCGACGGCCGGACTCACAAAATCATCGACCTCCAGAGCGCCAACGGTATCCTCGTCAACGGCGAAGAGTACGCGATGACCGACCTCCGTAAAGGCGACCTCATCGAGCTCGGCCACGTTCGATTTCGTTTTGTAACGGCCGACGAGCCGTTCCGAGCGACGGCGGAAGAGAGGCAGCAGATGCTGTCGGCGGGGGTGCGCCCCCCACTGTCGGCGGAAGAGGATCCCGATGAGCCTCTCGACGGCCGGCAGACTGAACCGCCGACCTACGACCCCAGCCAAGCCGCGACGGTGACCGACGCGCCATTGAGCGCGCTGGAGACCAGCCCTCCCGAGCCGATGGTCGAGGCGTCAGCCCTCAAGACCGCCCCTCATCCGCAACCGACAGGCGCGAATGGCGCCCCGAAGACCGGTTCGGGGCCCCAGGTGGCGGCGCGGAGCCAACGAACGACCGAGAATGACCGCCCCACGGAGCTGCCCCGACCCCAGGCGGGGGCGGGCGCGATGGTGGTGCCCGGGACTGAGCCCCGCGTTCCCATGGCGAGGCCGGCGTCCCTCGACGAAGACCCGCCGCTGTTGAGGTCGCGCAAGAAGCGAACCTTGCCCATGGTGGCCGCAGTGGCGCTCTTGGCGGTCTCGGTCTTCGCGGCCGTCGTGCTCCTGTTCGACTCGTTGAAGGGTGACGATTCGGCCGATCGAGCCCTGCAGGACTTGGTCGAAGACAAGCGGTACAAAGACGCGGCCGCCCACTGCGACGACAACCAGGGGCGGTTCGTGGATCCTGCTGAAGCGCAGCGCCTATGCTCCGCCGCTCGCAACTTCCTGCGCGCGGCGGCGGTGGCCGCCGACCCGATCGAGCCGTTTCCCGAGCCGGAGATCGAGCCCCCGGTCGCCCCGGCCTTGGAACCGGTCGAGGCGACCGCGAATACCGATTCGGTGCCCGAGCCGGAAATCGAGGAGCCGCCTTCGCTCGCCCCGCCTCCGCCCCCACCCCCGCCGGCTCAGCCGTCGGCGGCGGTCCTGGCTCGCCGTCGACGCGCGGCCGCGCGTCGGGCCGCAGCGCGCAAGGCGGCCTCGATCCGGACGCTGGTCGAGCGCGGAAAGCGACTGCTGATCAACGGAGACTTCGCCGAGGCCGAAAAGACGCTCCGAGAGTGCCTACGGC
>JANQQN010000388.1 GCA_028289325.1 Myxococcota bacterium
ACGGGCCCCGGGGCGAGCGCGGTCTCCGCCGCCACCCACGTGACTTGCGCCCGCCATGCGGGCGGGGCCACCGCCTCCGCCGGCACGCCGCGCAGGCTCAGGCGCCCTTCGCTCGGGTCCAGGCGAGCCAGGGCGCGCAGCAGGGAGGTCTTGCCCGAGCCCGATGGGCCCTCAATCACGAAGCGGTCTCCGACCGCGATCGCCAGACTCCACGCTTCGAGCAGGGTTCGCCCACCGCGTCGGAGGGTCAACCCGTCGGCGCGCAGAAGATCGCCCGCCGCCGCGCCCCGAGTCCGCTCGCCCGCCACGCGCGACTCATATCAGCTCCGCGGCCTGCGACGAATGGTCGCAGAGCGCAAGCCGACTTTCGCCTTGCCGAGGCCTGGGGGCCCGATTAGCCTGCGAGCAATGGCGAGTTTCCTCGCGCGACCCGGTCGTCGCCTCGTCGCGGCCATCGGTAGGCGCGGCGCGCGGGCGGCCCCGTCCGCCCTGGTCCCGGTCTTGGGTTTGGCCCTCGCGCTGCCGGCGGGCGGCTGTCGGGAATCCATGCCGCCTTCCGAGACCGCAGCCGCGACCTCTCGACCCGCTGCTTCGAGCGCGGGGTCCCGACTGAAGCCGGCCAAGATCGGTCTGGGTCCCGACGGAACGCCGCGCCCGTCGGCCGAAGATCGATGTCCGGTGTGTGCCATGCGGCCGGCCCACCGGCCGAAAAGCGCGGCCGGTGTCGCGCTCGACGACGGTCAAACCTTCTACTTCTGCGGCAACGGCTGCCTGTTGCGCGCCCACCGCCACCCCGACCGCTACCTGGCAACGTCCCGCGAAGCGTTGGCCCGCGCCGTCGTTCTGGACTACTTCACCGGTCGGCCGATCGATGCCCGGACCGCGGTGTGGATCGCAGGCTCCGACGTCGTAGGCCCCATGGGGCCGGCGATCGTGACCCTGAGCAGTGACGCCGACGCCGACCGATTCGTCAAACGCCACGGAGGCGCGATCCGCTTCCGCCTCGAGGACCTCGATGATGCGCTCTGGTCACGGATCCGCAGCCTCTCCCGGTGAGTCGGCGGCCCCCCCGTCGCCGCCCGGGGACCGCGGTCTCGACCGAGCGCGGAGCCTGACGAAATGGGCGCTGGTCCTCGCCGCGAACGGCGCGATCGTCGCCTTCGGCGGTGCCGCCTGGCCCGGTCTTCGGGCCGCGGTCGCCGGTCCAGATCCGCGCCCTGCCCTGCAGCGCGCGCTTCCCGGTGAACGCCTGGCCATCGAGCCCGCGGGCCGGGTTGGACGAGCGCCGGCCAGTCACCCGGCGGTCACCCCGCACTTCGCGCCCGGTCTGTCCGCGCTCGCCCCTGACGTCGATCGCCTGCTGGTGACGCCATGATCCGACGCAGCTTCGTGCCCCTGTGGGCCGCCCGCGACGTATTGCGCCGCCCCGGTGAAGGCTTGCTCGTGGGCATGGCGCTCGCCACGCTCATCTGGATGGCGGGGACCGGAACCCTGCTCACCGAGGCCGTCCGCCGCACCGCCGAACGGCTGGTCGACCACGGTCCCTCGCTGGTCATCCGTCGGGTGGGGCCTGCGGGCTTCGCGCCGATGCCCATCGCCGCCACCGCCACCGTGTCCGCGGTGCCCGGTGCGCTTCGGGTGCGACCGCGGGTGTGGGGCCCGGCCCGGGTCGGCGACCGCGCCATCGAGGTCGTCGCCCTCACCGCCACCGCCGCCCGCGCGCTCGTCGACGACCGGCTCATCCCTGACGTGCCGCTCCGAGGGATGGCGATCGTCGGCCCCGGGTTTGCGCCGGAGCGCGGGGCGATCAAGACGGTGGTCGGTGCGGGGGCCGCGGTCGACGTGGAGCTGCAATATAGCTTGCCACCAGGGGCCGGACTCGTCGCGCAGGATACCTTTCTCGTCCATCCCGATGACGCGCGCCGCATCCTGGGGTTCGCGCCCTCCTTGGCCACGGATCTGGCCGTGGATGTCTTTCGCGAGAGCGAGGAGGCGGCGATCCGCGGGGACATCGCGGCCGCGCTCCCGTTCGACGTGGCCATCACCACGCGCGCCCAGGCGCAGCGCCGGTACGCCGGGAGCCTGACCCGCCGCGGCGGGCTCTTCGTTCTCCTGTTGGTCCCCGCTGCGCTGGCCGTCGGGGCCCTGGTCGCCGGCGCCGCCCGCGACCGCATGTCGAGAGCCAAAGAAATCGGGCTGCTGAAAGCGGTCGGCTGGACCACCCATGACATCGTGTGGATGCACGGGTTTCGGGCGCTGTGGGTCGCGCTGCCGGCGACGGGGCTCGGATGGATCGCCGCCTGGCTGACGGTGTTTGCCCCCGGGGTCACCTGGCCCGGGACGCTTCTATTCGGCTGGTCGGGTCCCCCCCCAGTGCTCGACCTCGACCCGGCCGGCGCGGGCGTGGTGCTGGTCGAAGTCACCGCGGTCGCGGTCGTCCCGTGGGTCGCGGCGCAGCTGTGGCCCGCGATCGCCAGCGGGGCTCGAGATCCGTGGCAGATGCTCGCCGAGGACGCGTCGTGAGCCTGCAGTTGCGATGCGAGGCGGTGTCGCTGGTGCGCGACGACCCGCGGCGCGGGCGCCGCGCGCTCCTCGATGAGGTATCGGTCACCTTCGACGGCGGACAGGTGGCGGTGATCACCGGCCCCACCGGCGCCGGCAAGAGCAGCCTCATCCACGTCTTGGGGGGCCTGCTGCGGCCCACGAGCGGCGCGGTGTTCGCGGGTCAGACCGCGGTGTCGCGGTGGGTAGCTGGCCATCGAGACCGGTGGCGGCGCACGACGGGCATCGCGCTACAGGCCCCCCATTTGCTGTCGGACCTCACGGTCCTCGAAAACGTTCTTGTCCCCCTCGTGCCCCGCTTCCGTCGACTCGAAAAGGCTCGAAGCCGGGCCGAAGCGGCGCTGCAAGAAGTCGGCGCCGCCGACCTGGCGGGGGCCGCGGTTGGAACGCTGTCCGGGGGCCAGCGCCAGCGGGTCAACCTCGCCCGCGCCCTCGCCGGTCAGCCGGACTACCTGCTCGCCGACGAGCCCACCGCCCATCAGGACGACGAGGGGGCCGCCAACGTGGCCCGGGTCCTCGGCGCGGCGCGCGATCGAGGGGCGGTGGTGGTGGTGACCGCCCACGATCCGCGGCTCGTGGAATGCGGGGTTGGCGATCGGCGATTTCATCTGGCGGACGGGCGCCTGCGATCGGTGTCCGCGGAGGACCTTCCATCGTGATCCACCCCATCGTCATCGCCGTCTGCGTCGTCGACACCATCGCGGTCGGGCTGCTGCTGGCGGCCGCGCTCCGGGTCGAACGCGTGGTCCGAGAGTGGGCGCCGGGCACCGCCTCGGCCACTCAGCTGACGTTGGAGCGCCAGCTCGAGGCGGGCTCCCTATTCGCCCGCACCGGCGCCGTCCTGCTCGCCGGGAGCTCCCTGGCCCTGCTGGTGGCGGTGACCGCGGTGCTGCCGTCGGTGGTGCCGGGGGCGATGTGCGGCACCGGCGTCGTCGAGGCCGCGGGCGCCGAGTGGCCGCTGCTGCTGCGCGGTTTCGCCCTGCTCGCCCTTCGGGGGTGGTCCACTCTCGATGGATTGGACCGCACTGCACCGCAAGCGCCATTGGCTCGCGCGACGAGCTTGCTGCTGCTGGTCGCGACCCCGCTCGCCGCATGGTCGGCATGGCTGACCGCGTCGGCGCTGACGGGGCTCGACGGCCAGGCGGTCGTCGACTGCTGCGCCGCGATGTACGCGGAAGCCGCCCCGGAGACGGGGGCCGGGCCGCGAGCCTCGACCGCGATCGGGGTTGACGGGATCTCCTTCGCCGCCGGCGCAGGGGTGATCGTGGCCGTCGCGACGTGGCTGGGCTGGGGACGCGGCCCGGTGCTCAACCCCCGCCGAGGGCGGGTGGTCGTCGCCCTCGCGGTGGCCACCCTGGGGTGGATCTGGGTCGCGGCCGAGGTGCTGATCGCGCATCTCGTCGCCTACCACTACGAGGTCCTCGCCCATCACTGCCCGTGGTGCCTGTTTCTGCCTCAGCACTACGGGGTCGGTTATCCGCTGTTCGGCGCGCTGGCCCTGGCCGGGCTGGAGGCGGTGGCCGCGGTCGCCGCGGTCACCGCCGCCACAACCCCGAGCCTCGCCCGTTCGGCCGAGAGCCGAGCCCGCCGGGCCCTCCGACGGATCGTCGCCGCCATCGTGATCTACACGGTGATCGCCGCCGGTCCGGCCGTCCTGTGGTGGGTACGATTCGGGGTCTGGCTCGGCGCGCCGGCCTGAGGGCCCCGTCTGCCGCGGGTCCAAGGCCTCGAGAACCCTCGGGGTTCCTTCAGCTTGGGGCCCGTTTGTCGAATGTTCGGTGAACCTTCCCCATCGTGCCCAGACAAGATGACCGACCTAAATCATTTTTGTCGACATTTTCAAGAAAGCCGTCGTTTTCGTTACCAGGGGCGGAAGCGTTGTCCCTCGCATTCGGCCGGCGGGCGTAGGGGTTGGCCATCAACGGGCGCCTTCGACGCATCGCATCGCGCTTCGACCACGCGCGATCCTCCGCGCAAGCTCGGTTTACCGCATCATCGCTTCAATGGATCGGTCGCCCGTCGAGTGCCACATCGTCGTGCCTCCGTTCCTTGACGCGCACATGCGTTCGCGTGAGAGCGTGGCCGCGGACGAAGCGAAGTCCAGCTTTCAACAACTCATGGAGGAGAATTCATGCGACGCGTTATGACGCTTTCGACGGCGGTGAGCTGCGCCTTGTTGGCATTCCCGACCTCGACTCGGGCCGCCGACTACTTCATTCAGCTCGGTGGGGTCTGCAGTCAGGAGTTTCTCGAAGGTAAAGGCGGCGGCCGGCTCGCCAGCTTTTCCGGCGTCACCGCGGTCAACGCGCAAGTCGACCAGCGCAACTCGATGTCCACCGCTACCGCGCAGCTTCGAACCGTGCTCGACACGTACTGCCTCGGCGACGACTGGTGCTACGTGTATACGTACAGTAACGGCGCCGCGGTCATCTCGCGCGCGTTGTCGGTCTATTCGACGGACTGGAACATCTACTTCGTGATGCAGAGCGGCGGCAACGAGGGCGGCAGCGAGCTGTCGCAGACCGGGTGGGCCGCCGAGATCTTCCTGGGCTGCGACATGGCCGACGAGATCACCCCCTCCGACCATCGATCCGGCTGGAACCATAACGATACGGGAGGCAACACGTTCTACACCGTGTCCGGCGAGGACGGGTGGTGGTACTCGTCGTGGTTGCTTCCCGGGGAGGACGACGGCGCGGTGGCTTTCCACTCGTCGGGCGGATTCATCAGCACCTACAGCGTCGACTGGCTCTGCTACGACCCGCAGTATTTCTACGCTAACCACGTCACCGCGTACACGTGCTCCGGGTTCCCCGATGACCACTACGAGCTGAAGATGCGCGGCATCTGCGAGCTGGGGGGCTGCTGACGTGATCCGAATCCGCGCGATCGCGGTCGCCGGGCTGGCGGTCATCGCGATCTGGTACTGCGTAGCCCCCCGTCCACCCGACGGCGCAGGCCGCGACGCGCGGACCGCCACCGCGCCCCCCAACGACGCGCGCCGTGGGGCGCCGAACGCGATCTCTTCGCCCTCCCGGCCGCCGCCGGCGACGACGAGATCCGGCGACCCGAGCCCGATCGACGCCGCCAAATCCGCGGCCGAAGGTCGGACCGAGGCCCCCGACCGGCCGGCGAGCCCGCCCCGCGCCAGCCTTCTCGACAACTACCTGCGCGCAACCCGCTATCCTCCGACCTCGAGACCTCTGACCCCGGCCAACGAGGATCTGATTCATCCGAACCAGCGGCACGACCGAAAGGCGGCGTCGGAGCAAGACCCGGAAGTCACCTTCCTGCTCACCGCAGATCGCTATCGGGTGAACGGGACGGAGGCGCTCACCGCTACCCTGCAGGCGTGGAGGAACGACGTTCCAGTCGCCCCCGAGATCCTCTCCGCGGGACTGGTGGCCGTCGAGCCCACCATCGGGACGGTGATTCCGGTGACCTTTCAGATCGTCGACCAGGTCGGGATGGCCACGATCGTCCCCAGCGCGATCATCGACGGGCCCCACGCGATGATCGTCGCGCTGCAAGTCACCTTCACCGTCGGCGAGTCGACCGACAGCGCAGCGATCAACTTTCAGTACACCCCGCCCCGCAGCGTCCCCGCTCACTTCACAGGACGCTTCGGTGACCGGGTGGTCGACGGTTCCCTGGTCATCGACGCCGGGGTCGAGGTGCTTCAGCCCGGCTACTTCGTCATCGACGCCAATCTGTGGGCCGGCGACGAGCCGGTGGCCTGGACTCGGTTCAAAGGCCAGCTCGACGGCGGACCGGCGACGGTCGCGCTGCGGTTCTTCGGCAAGGCGATCCGAAGCCGCGGGTTCCCGGGTCCGTACCGCATCGGCGAGCTGCGCGGCGCCCGCTTCGACGAGGGCCGCCAGCCGGACATGGACCACATGACCTCCGTCCGTAGCGCGTACGAGACCACCGCGTACCCGCTCGACGTGTTCTCGGACGCGGATTGGACCAGTCCGATCAAGGAGCGAAAGATCGAGGCCCTGCGGCGCGCAACCCTGGATCCGAGCCAACCCCCGGTCACCGAGACCATCGATCCGTCGGCGCCGCCGGATGACGAGCCGACGACCGAGCCGCCTCCCGCCGGGGGCGGCGTGCCCGGACCGTCCTCCGCCGACCGGTAGCCAGCGACCGAGCGGCGGCTATACTCGGCCGCCATGTCGCCTTTCGCTCGCCTGCTGCCCGCGGCGGCCATCGTGGCCTCGACCGCTTGCGCCACATCCCGGGGGGAGCTCGATCTACGGATCGAGCTGCCGCCCAATCCGGCCTCCGGTCCGGCCGTTCGTGTGGCCGAACCCAAAGACCTTCGCAAGTTCGAGATCGATCCCCCAAAACCTTCCATCCCCTCTCTCAAGTACGACGACGACATCGACAAGCCGGCCATCAAAGCGCGGGCGATCGCTCGCAAACGAAACACTTTCGGGGCCGCCCTGGGCGATATCCTGTTGCCGGAAGGCCGATCCGCCGCCCAACTCGTGGCCGAAGTCCTGACCAAAGCGTTCCGGGAGGCCGGCTATCGAGTCGTGGACGCCCAGTCGCCGGACGGCGCTACGGCGCCGGTCGTGGAGGCCGATATCGAGCAGATGTGGGCGTGGATGACCCCTGGGTTCTGGACCATCCGTCTCGACACCCAGATCCGGGTTCGGATCCGCGGCCCGGGCATCGATAACATCGTGA
The DNA here is from genome assembly GCA_028289325.1 of Myxococcota bacterium. GTDB lineage: Bacteria > Myxococcota > Kuafuiibacteriia > Kuafuiibacteriales > Kuafuiibacteriaceae > JANQQN01. Next base: position 7,255 of record JANQQN010000388.1, read on the forward strand.
TCAACACCGGATCGAGTCGTCGCGCGGGCTCAGCGGGGACCCGCCAGTGGCGCACGATCTACACCGATGGTCTCAACGATCTCGGTCAGAAGGTCCGAGACCTCGCGGAAACCGCTCGCGCCACCATCGGTTCGGCGCCGAGCGGCCCTCGTGATCCCCCGCCCCCGCCGCGGTAACCGACGGTAAGCGCAGATTCGCTCGCCGGAACCGATACCCGATCCGTGGGAGCGATAGTCGAACGCGTTCAAAAGACCTCCACCCCCTCTCGCGCCGCCGTCGACGCTCGGACGGCGCCACCGGCGGATACCCCGGCCGCCACGGACCCCCAGACGACCGACACCCCGGGCCCCCTGTCGGCCGAGCCGGCCCCCGAACAGGCCTCGCGACCGCGACCGGACGCCATCGCCGCCCAGCGGACCCGTCATCGGACGGAGACCACGCTGGCGAATCATCGCGCCTGGCGGCTGCAAAACGCGGCCGGGGCCGTCGCCCGAGCGTTCCGAAACCCCGGCCGGGCGCTCGACGCCGCGTTCAAGAAACCCCTGTTGACCGAGCGCCTGACCCGACCCGGCGACGCGCAGTCGTTCGAGGTCGACGCGGAGGTCAAAGGGACGGTGTCGGTCCATAACGTCGGCGCCGCGGGCCTCAAAGGCAAAGTCGGCGCCAATATGACCATCGAACGCCGAGACGACGGTGATTTCGACGTGTCGCTGAAGCACAGCGCGACGTTGACCAAGGTCGGCGACCGCAAGCAGGCCGACGGGGCCCGCGAGCGCAAACTCGGCTGGGAAGGCGGCGCCCGCGTCAGCGTGACCGAGACGTACACCACCTCGCCGGCCGAGGTTGAAGACCGAGCCGCGGACCTGATGCGCGACCGGATCGGCGACCTCAATGCGCTGGCCAACGGGCCTACGGGTCAGATCGTCGACAGGCTGATCGACCCGTCGCCCCGAGATAAGGCCGCGCTCGCCGCCGACTGGAGCCGGACGAAGGTCGAAGGCGGCGGCTTCTTCCGAGGTCAACTGTCCGCGAAGTTCGGTCAAATGTTCGGGGTCGAAACCACCATTCGCGACGACTGGGTGCAGTCGGGCGCGGTCGAGGTCAACCGAGACGGCGACGTCGCTCTGACCCTGAAGCTCGACAATGACGTGTCCCTCAAGAACGGGGTCTTCGCCAAGGTGAAGGGCCTCGAGGGCAAGCTCCAGGAGCTCAGCGACGTCGAAGGCAGCGAGACGACGCTCCGTCTCGAATGGGCGGGGATCGCGGCGGGTAGGGACCCCCTCGCCGTCGCGGGAGGGATCTTCGACGGCAACGTTCCGCCGCCGGATGCGATCACGCTGCGAAATCGCGTGCAGGAGCACGACTTCTTTGAAGAAGGCGGGGCCAAGGTCTCCGTCGACGGCACCCACGCCCCCTACACCGAAACCACGATCGAAGTCCGGTTCGACACCGCCGGCGCCCAGCCCCACGAGCTGGCCGCGCTGTTCAAAGGTGACCGCGCCCAAGCCCGCAAATTCGATCCCACCGCCCGCCAGACCGTCGACCGGTTCAGCTATCAAGGCCCCGACGTCGATCTGAAACCCGAGCTCAAGGTGCCCAAAGCGATCAAGAAAGTCGTCGACCTGTCGGTCGCCGCGGAGCTGGAAACGGGGATCAGAAAACGTGACCTGCGGATGCAGACCGAGCTGAGCCCGGCCGAGGCTATGGATCAGATCCGAGCCCGAACGCTGGCGCCCCTTCGCGATCCGTTGCCGGTGACCATCGGCGGTCCCAACTCGACCCCTCGCGTGAACGACGTCGCCCAAAGCAAACCGGACCTAGGGTGGGGGTCCGAGGGGCCCGCGGTCGCCGAAGCGCAATCTATCCTTCGTGAGACGGGCTATTACGACGGGGAGATCGACGCCGAATTCGGGTCCCAGACCGACGGCGCGGTGCGGCGGTTTCAAGCGGATCACGGTCTCGTTGATGACGGCATCGTCGGCGACCGGACCTGGACCGCCCTGTT
>JANQQN010000392.1 GCA_028289325.1 Myxococcota bacterium
AGTGGTGACCGCGGCCGCGGTGTTCGGCCCGGTGTTCTGGGCGGAGGGGGTGGCCGGGCTGACCCGGATGACCACCGCCGAGGTGGCGACGGAGCTACAGGCCCTGGTTGAACGATACTGGGTCCGGCCTCGGCGGCCGTCCCGCTATCTCGGTCAGACCGAGCTGGAGTTCATCCACGCCGCGCTGCACGCGGTGGCCTTATCTCGCCTCACCCGCCGCCGCCGAGCGTCCTTCGAGGCGCGCGCCGCCGCATATCTGGTGACCGTGGGCGAGCGAGAGCCGGCAGTGCTGGCCCTCCATCGCGCGTCGGCGGGCGACGCGTGCGCGCAGACCTACCTCGAGGCGGCGGAACGGGCGCTTCGGTTGGGCGATCCCCAGACCGCGGCCCTGCTCGCCGAGGACGGTCGGGATCATACCGGGCGCGGGGCCTCCGCGGACGACGACGGCGACCGGGGGGCGGCCTCCGCGCTGCACGCGGCGCTGCTCGGGATCACCGAACGGGTCGCGCTGGCGACCGGTGACTGGCAGCTCGGCACCGAGGCCCTCGACATCCTCGAAGCCGACGCGCGCGCACCGAGGGCCATCGTGGATCTCGCGTGCCGCCGGGTTCGGTTGGCCATGCGCACGGACCGCCTCCCGCAGGCGCGGGCGGCCGCGGAACGCGCGATACAGGTCGTGGACGAAACGGGGTTAGCGGGCCCCTGGGCCGCCGAGGCCCGACTTTACCGGGCGGAGGTCGAAGAGCGGTCGGGCGGTCTTCGTTTCGCGCAGCAGCTGTACCTGGCCGCCCACCGCGGCCTGGAAGGGCAGCCGGAGTGGAGCGACGCACTGGCTCGGTCGACGGCGGGGCTGGCCCGAGGGGCGCTGGTCACCGCCGACTACACGACGGCCGAGAACCGGTTTCGAACCGCGCTCGTTCACGCGCAGACCCGGCATCACACCGATCAGATCATCGACGCGTATTGGGGACTGACGGAGGTCTGGCGTCAGGTCGGCGACCTGCGCCGCGCGCGTGCGTTCGCGGCGGAGGTCGAGCGGGCGGATCTGGGCCCGGGCCGCTTGGTTCGGGCGCGCCTGGTGCGCGGGCTCCTGGCTGCGGAAGCCGCGCGGTGGAGCGAAGCGCAAGGGCTGCTCGAAGACGCGCTGGGCGAGCGGCGGGTCGCGGACACCCTTTGGCACCAGGCGATGCTGGCGTTGGTGCAGATGTACCGCCTGCCACCGGAGGCGACGTCGGGGCTCGGGCGGGGGCGGGAGCGAATGGGGCGGTTGTTGCAAGGCCTGACGACCGCGCTTCACTCGGCCAAGGCCGGGCGTCCGGATCGGGTGGGCGCGCTCGCGTTGGCTCGGGCGACGATGGCCAGTCTACTGAGAACACCGGACGCCGCCGCGGCCGAGCTTGCGGTTCGGCAGTTCGAGGCCGAAGGCGCATTTTGGGGCGAGGAGCCGGCGAGCATCGCCTTCGGCCTCGCCCGGCTGTCGCTGGGCAGCGATGGCTACCTGGAATCTGGTCGCCGGTACCTGCGCCGGGCGACGCAGCTGCTCGACGGGGCGCTGACCCGGCTCGGGCAAGATGAACGGGCGCGGTACCTGACGCGGCCGATGGTCGCGGCGACGGTGGAGCAGGCGCAGATGGCCGGCTCGTTGGCCGGCGTCGACCCCGCGACCCACCGGCTCCAGCTGTGAACCCCGTCGGTCAGCGGGAGAGGGCCGCGACCGCGGCACCGAACAGGTTCGCGTCGGTGATCCGGTCGACCGAGAAGCCGACGTCGTCGGGCAGCACGGTCTTCAGGGTCGACGCCACGCGATCCGAGTAACCCGGCCCTTTCCAGTACAGGCTGCCTTCGGCGAGGATCGACGCCATCTCGATGTCGCCGTACTGTCCGATGACCGCGGCCAGACCCGCCGCCACCAGGTCGGCGGAGCGCTCGATGATCGCCATCGCCAGCCGCGCGTCGTTGGTGCCCGCCTCGTTGTTGATGATGTCGACGATCGCTTGGGTGCCGAGGTGGGGGTCGAATCCCGCCCGATCGGGGTTCGCGGCCTGGAAGATGAACGGCAGATAGAAGCCCGAGATGGCCTTTTCGTACCGCTGCTGACCGATGGTGCCGCTGTCGCGGTCGACCTTTTCGTCGGCCGCGGTCAGGTGGGGCGGGTGAAAGTTGCCGGACTCCAGGTTGATGGCCATCATGCCCGAAGCGCCTTGCTTGGCGAGCTTGGGCGCGGTGGCGGCGTCAGCGTAGCAGGCCATGTTGGAGCCGGTGCCGACGATCAGCCCCACGCCGTGCTCGGCGTTGGCTTCGCCGACCAACGAGGCGGCCAGCAGAGCGGCGACGGTATCGTTCAGAACCCGAACGTCCATCGGCGCCACGGCGGCGAGGGCCTGCTGGAGTCCGTCGCCGACGAGCGTACCGACGACATCGGGCAGGTCGATGCCCTTGGTCCACTTGATCAGGCGAGCATCGAGGTCGGGGGTGACCTCCGAGGGGTACGAGAAGCAGTAGCCCACCGGCAGCCCCTTGGGCGGGGCGAGCGCCTCGACCAGCCGGGCCTGCATCCGGAAGAAGCCCGCCCGATCCACGCGCTCGTCGCCGCGAACGTCGAGCGGCGCGGTGACGGGTCCGGCCTTGATCTTCGGCTCGCCGGTTCCCGTCAGCTCGACCCACGCGGCCCGCATGTTCGTGCCGCCGGTGTCGACGACCAGCGCCTCGCCGGTGGTGTCGGTCTTGGGCGGCGCGAGGTACGCGGGCAGGGCCGCAACCTGTTGTCCCTCGGCGGCGAGGCCGTCCTGAATCGCCGCCGCGAGCTGATCTCGCACGTCGTTGAGCTGCGAGCGGCTGAGCTGAAATGGCGCTAAGTCGACCATAAACCTCCGCCCAGGGTACGAGACTGCGCCGCGCGCGTCTACGAGTGGGCCCTGGTCTGTACGGGATGAACCCCGGGAGGTTTCAAAAGACGCGGAAACTGCGTGTGGTCCCGGGGTTGTCGCGCCGACGGCCCGATGTGACCGTCAGCGGGATGCTTATCTCCATGACGTTCGCCTTCGCGGTGGGGGCGGCGACGGTCGGCGCACCGGCCGAAGTCGCCATCGCTCAGACCGAGGGCCGTTTCCACTTCGTGGTCGACGGCCAACCGTTTCGCATCAAGGGTTCCGGAGGCAACGCGTCGATGGCTCTGCTCCGAAAGGCCGGCGGAAACACCTTCCGCACCTGGGGCGTCGGCGACGATACGCCGGCGCTTCTCGACGAGGCCCAGCGGCTGGGGCTCAAAGTCTTGCTGGGGATCTGGCTCGAACACGAGCGCCACGGGTTCGACTACGACGACCCGAAGCGCGTCCAGGAGCAATTTGAGGCCGCGGAGGCTGCGGTGCGCAAGTACCGCGACCACCCCGCGGTGCTGGCGTGGGGCGTGGGCAACGAAATGGAGGGCTTTGCGAAGCAGACGAAGCCTTCGGTGTGGAAGGCGGTCAACGATATCGCCGCGATGATCAAGCGCCTGGATCCTCGCCATCCGACGGTCACCGTGGTGGCCGAGATCGGAGGGGATCGGGTGAAGTCGATCCATGAACTGTGCCCGGCGATCGACGTGGTGGGCGTCAACAGCTACGGCGGCGTTCTTTCGCTCGCTCAGCGCTATCGAGCCGCGGGCGGGACCAAGCCGTTCATGGTCACCGAGTACGGTCCCGCCGGGCCGTGGGAGGTGCCGAAGAACGAATGGGGGGTGCCCAGCGAGAAGACGAGCACCGAGAAAGCCGAGCGCTACCGGAAGGTCCAAACTCAGCTGGCCGCGGATCCGCTGTGTCTAGGGGCGTTCGCGTTCATCTGGGGCTACAAGCAAGAGGCGACGGCGAACTGGTTCGGCCTCTTTTTGAGCGACGAGACCCGGCTCGCGGCCGTCGATGCGCTGACCGAGGTCTGGACCGGCGAACCGGTCGCCAATCGATCTCCGATCATCGAACGCCTGCAGCTCGAGACCCCCGCTCGGGTCGAGCCGGGGGGTCAGATTCGCGCGCGGCTCGAGGCCCGCGACCCCGAGGGGGACCCGGTCGTGGCCCAGTGGGTCCTTCGCCGGGAGGACACGGAGTTCGCCACCGGCGGAGACTATCGGCCGACACCCACCCGCTACCGGCGCGCGGTGGTCAACCAAAGCCGGGATGGCGCGACCTTGAAGATGCCGCCGCGGCCGGGGGCTTATCGACTGTACGTCTACGTGCGCGACGGCCAGGGGGGTGGGGCGACGGCCAACGTACCGCTGCAGGTTCAGGGGCCGAAGCCGCCGCCGACATGGGGGGCCTACGCCGAGCTACCGTTGGTGGTGTACGGCGACGATCGCGTCAATAGCCCCTATGTCCCGTCCGGCTGGATGGGCGACCACAAAGCGATCACCTTGGACGCCAAACACCGGGACAACTGCCGCGCGGGGCCAACGTGTATGAAGGCCAGCTATCGCGAGCCACGCGGCTGGGCCGGGGTTGTTTGGCAGGATCCGCCGAGCGACTGGGGCGCCAAGCCGGGTGGTCATCGGCTGGCGGGGGCCAAGCGGCTATCGTTTTGGGCCCGAGGAGCCCAAGGTGGCGAGCGCGTCAAGTTCGGTTTCGGTCTGCTCGGAGGCGATAAGGCGTTTCCGGACTCCGACAAGGCCGAGCGCGAGATCCGTCTCGATGGCCAGTGGGTCCGCTACACTTTCGATCTCGACAAGAAGAACCTCGACCGGATCAAGAGCGGATTCTACTGGGTCGTCGGCGGCCAAGGGTCACCGGTGACGTTCTACCTCGACGACATCCGATATGAGTGACTCGTGACCGTGGGTGCGCGTTACCGATCTGCCGCTGGCGACGACGTGGTGACGATGGCCGATCTGGAGGCCGCCGCCTACCCGGCCGATGAGGCGGCGACCTTCGATACGCTGCGCCGGAGGATCGTGTGGGCGCCGCGATGCACGGTCGTGGCCCTCGTCGACGACGCCATCGTGGGTTTCGTTTGCGGCACGCGCAGTGCGAGCGCCGACCTGACGGCAGCATCGATGCAGGCGCACGACCCGGACGGTCCAAGCTTGTGCATTCACTCGGTGGTGGTCGCCGCCCAGGCGCGGCGCCAGGGGCTCGGTCTCGCGCTCCTGTCGGCGTACGAAGATCAGGCTCGCGCCCTGGGCGGGGTGGAGCGATTGCTGCTGATCACCAAGGACCACCTGATTCGGTTCTATCGACGGGCCGGTTTCGATCTCGTGGGCCCGTCGTCGATCGTGCACGGCCGAGATCCTTGGTTCGAGATGCGTAAGGGGCTTTGAGTAGCCCGGTGGGGGCCACCGGGGCACGGACACACTGGCCTCCGGCGTCGGCGATCGACGTCTAACGGCTTTCTGATTCACTTTCACGACCGCCGCATCAACGCGGCTTCTTGAACGCCAGAAGGGTCGGCGTAATGGGCCACCAGTTGTCCTCGTTCGGCTCACTGGTGTCCATCCAGTATTCGAGCTCATGTCGGTGAAGCTCTTCATTGGAGAAGAGCATGTTCAGAGCCTGCCCCTGCCTGTAGTGGGGCTCGCCGAGCTGAATGAGCTCGTTGATTGATTCGAGGATGAAGCAACACAGGACACCTCGCTCGTCGTCATCGAGATCCGGTGAAGCATACAGATCGACATAGGCGTCCAGCTCGTCCGAGCGACAGGCGGTGTACTCGAGGTCTTGGGCGTGAGGGCCCATGCGATCTTCGGGGCGGATCGAGAGGCGCTTCAATACGCGTCGGATGGATTCTTCACGAACGATCCTCATCGCCCCTCGGCGCCGGCGAAACAACGCTTATCGTTCGGCCGTAAGGCGGAGCAGATCGCCGCCGTCTTGGAGCACCCACACCGCGCCATCCGGGGCTTCCTCGACTTCGCGGATTCGGGTGTCGAGCCCGTCGGCGCGAATTCGAGCGTTGTCGTCCAAGGCTTGAACCTGACGGACGGTGTCGCCTTGCAGCGGGAAGCGGATGAGGGCTCGGGAAGACAGGCCGCCGATCAGCGCGCTGCCTTTCCACTCCGGGAACATGTCGCCTCGATAGATCACGAAGCCCGCCGGCGAGATCGATGGGTACCACGACGCAGCCGGCGCTTTAAAACCGTCGCCAGGGCTGTGGTCGGGGATGTCCGCGCCGCCGTAGTGGTCGCCGTTCGAGACCTCGGGGTAGCCGTAGTTCTCCCCCTTCACCACGAAGTTGAGCTCGTCGCCGCCTTGCGGCCCCATCTCCGTGTTCCACAGGTTGCCCTCGGCGTCGAAGGCGAGGCCGAGCGGATTGCGGTGTCCGAGGGACCAGATCTGCGCCGTCACGCCGCCCTCGCTGGCGAACGGGTTATCGTCAGGAAGGCGTCCGTCGTCGTGCAGACGGACGATCTTACCGAGGTTGCCGTTCATGTCTTGCGCGGGGTCGAACTTCTGGCGTTCGCCGGAGGAGATGAACAGGTAGCCGTCCGGCGAGAACGCGATGCGGTGTCCGAAGTGGCCGCGCCCGGAGACCTTGGGGGTCTGGGTCCAGATGCGTTCGAGTTCGCTGAGGGCCCCGCCGCCTTCGCCGTCGAGGGTGAGCTTCGCGCGGTCCACGACCGCCCCTCGGGTGCCCGACGAGCCGGCCTCTACGTAACTCAAGTATACCCAGTCATTGGTCGCGAAGTCGGGGTGGAGCACGACGTCGCCGAGTCCGCCTTGGCCGCCGTCGTCGACCGCGGGCACGCCGGTGATCTGTCGCTTCTCGCCGGCGGTGGTGACGATCCAAAGTTGACCCGAGTACTTCTCGGTGACCAGCAGACGGCCGTCGGAAAGAAAGGTCATCGCCCACGGGCTGCTGAACTCCGCCACCGTCTCGGTAACGACACGAAGCTCGCCGGTGGCGGCGTCATTGTCGTCGGGGCCCAGGTCATCGGTATTGCTGCTGCACGCGAGCAAAGAAACGGTAAGCGCCGAGGCGACGAGGGTGCGCATGACGTTCATGATAGGCCGTTCCTGACTCGGACGCACGTTGATTCGCGGGTTCGAGTTCAACGAATCCTCGCCTCGGGTCACCTCTGTTGTCGACTTGCGGCCGAGCTCACATTTCGACATATCGACGGTCGTGGAGATCACCCAGGAGGCGGATGATTCGACGGCTTCGCGGTCGGTGCCCGAGGCGTTAGCAACGTTCGACCCCGCGCGACGCGTGGCCGCGGAAGGCTTGGGCACCGGGGCGCTGGTGTTGACGGTGGTGGGTTCGGGGATCATGGCCGAGCGACTGACCTCCGACGTCGCCGTCGCCCTGGCCGCGAACACGCTGGCCACGGGCGCGATCCTGGTGGTGCTGATCACCATCTTGGGGCCGATCTCCGGCGCGCATTTCAATCCCGCGGTGACGCTCGCGTTCGGGCTGCGCGGACAGATGCGCCGCGGCGAGGGATTGGCGTTCGTCGCCGCCCAGATCCTCGGAGGCGTAGCGGCCGCGATCATCGCCCACGCCATGTTCGAGCTCCCTCTGGCTCAGTTGGCCCAGAAGGTCCGATCCGGCCCCTCGCAGTGGCTGTCCGAGGTGATCGCTACGGTGGGACTGGTGTTCACGATCCTGGCCGGGGTGCGGTTTCGTCCCGATGGGGTGCCGTGGCTGGTCGGGCTTTACATCACGGCGGCCTATTGGTTCACCGCCTCGACGTCGTTCGCGAACCCCGCGGTGGCCATCGCCCGCGGGTTCTCCGATACCTTTTCCGGCATTCGTCCCCTCGATGTGCCCGCATTCGTTGCCGCTCAGATATTGGGCGCGATCATCGCCGTGGTCGTCGCCGGCTGGTTGCTGTCTCCGTCGGAAGGACGTCGCTAGCACGGCGTAGGCCTCAAGCCGGCGGCGATAGGTCGGGCAGGCAGAATCGCGCTCGAGCCCCCTCGTCGGCGAGAGCTGGACTCGAGTAGTGACGGCGCAGGGCCGCCATGCCGCCGTGGATCAGCTCTGGGTTGCGGTCGGCGAAAGCGGCCCAGGTTTCATCCGTCCGCGTCCGGTCGGCGATCAGAAGGAGAAAAGCGACGGTGATCGTCTCGTGGTACTTCGCCTCGGCGCCGACTTGTTTCGTAAACGCCTGCAGCGCGCGGGCGAACCGGGTGACGGCCTCAAGGAGGGGATACCGGCGCAGATAACACCACGCGAGCATCACGTGGGCCCGATGATCGAAATCGGCGGGATCCACGTCACCGGCTTCGAACCGTTGAATGATCGCTTCGACGTCGAACTTGCTCACGGGGCTTGCTCCTCGAGCTGATGGCTGTCGGCGGCGGTGAGGTCGAGGTCGTAGACCTTCTTCAGCTCCGCGATCCTCTGCAATGAAGCCTCGCCGAAGGCGCACTGTCCCTCGAAGGCGTGCAGGACGATGCCCTCCAAGAGGTCCCCCAGCGACATGTCGTGGTACTCCGCGAGCCCCTTCAGAACTTTCAGAATCCGCTTTTCGATCCGGACGCCGGTCTGGGCACGAACGACCTGTCGGCGCGGTTTGGGTTGACTCATGTTACCATGGTACATAGATAACGCATCGCAAACAAGAGGCCAGGGTCGGATCGGTCGCACATGCGCTATCCTCCCGCCCGATGCGGACGGGAACATGGATGACACCGCGAGCCCTGGTGCTGCCCCTGGCGGCGGCGATCTGGGGTGGCTTCGGATGTAAGGCGCGCGCGGCCAACGACCAGCCGAAGATCGACGTGCCGCCGCCGGCAGAGCAGATCGCCGGCGCGGTGCTGGCGGCGCCGGAAGACCGGCGCGAGGGCGCGACCGTCCTCGGCTACGGAACGGACGGCGCGGTCAAGATCGTGCGTAAGGGGACCAACGACCTGATCTGCCTGGCCGACGCGCCGCAGAAGAAGGGCTTTCAGGCGGCCTGCTACCACAAGGAGCTCGATCCCTACATGGCTCGGGGTCGCGCGCTGAGGACCGAAGGCGTGACCGATGGGGCGAAGAACCGTGAGACTCGGTGGAAAGAGATCGACGAGGGCAAGCTCGCCATGCCCAAGCAACCCCGAACCCTCTACGTGCTGCACGGCAAAGGATTCGACGCCGAAAAGGGCGAGGTCACCGAGCCCTACCTGCGCTGGGTGATCTTTACGCCGTACGCGACCCCCGAGTCGACCGGATTGTCGACGTCGCCGGGGCCCAGCGCTCCGTGGCTGATGTTCCCGGGCACCGCCGGTGCTCACATCATGATCAACCCCCCGCGGTCCTGAATCGCAACCAAGCCTGCACTACGCTCTCCGGCGCTTCGGTCTGGGGATAGTGGCCGATGCCGTGCAGCGACTCGATGAAGTGCTCACGACAATAGACTTCCATAGCCCGCGCGTGAACGCGACCCCGAACGCCCGACTGCGGTACAAGCAAAACATGGCTAACGTCGCGCGCTACGGCCTCTCCGTCATTGTCCTGCTCGCGGGCGGAGGTTGGACGACGGTCGCCATTGCCCAGACCGCGCCAGCGTCCGCGAGCGACCCGTCGGCGACGCTGGAGACGTTTGTCGACGGCGTGGTCGAGGCCCACCGTCGCCTGCGCGGTATCCCCGGGGTGAGCGTCAGCGTCGTGAAGGACGGACAGCTACGTTTCGCGAAGGGATACGGGCTCGCAGACCTCGCGACGAAACGTTCGATTCAGGGCGACCGAACCCTCTTTCGCATCGGCTCGGTGTCCAAGACGTTCGTGTGGACCGCGGTCATGATGCTGTACGAACAGGGGCGCATCGATCTCGCGGTAGACGTCAATAGGTATCTCAAGCGAGTGAAGGTCCCTCGGGCGTTCGGCGCCCCGGTGACCATGAACGACCTCATGGCCCACCGCGCGGGCTTCGAGGACACGTTGGCCGTATTCACCCACTCGGATACCGAGGATCTGTCGCTGACCGACGCGTTGATTCGCGACATGCCGAACCGGGCCCTGGCCCCCGGCACCCGAACCGCGTACTCGAACTATGGCTCCGCGCTCGCGGCGCAGATCGTCGCCGACGTGTCGGGCGTTCCGTACGAGCGTTTCCTCGCTGAGCGTATCCTCGAGCCCCTCGGCATGGACCGGACGACCATGAAGGGCCCTGCGCTCATGCCCGAGCCGCTGCGACGGGATCTCGCGGTCGGTTATCTCCTGCGGGGCGGGCTGCCCGAGGAGGCGGAGTTCATGAACATCGGGCCTTACGCACCGATCGGGGCCATGGCGTCGACAGCGAAAGATATGGCGTCATGGATGTTGCTGCACCTGGGGCGCGGTGCCCGGGGCCGAGCTCGACTGATGAAGGCGAGAACCCACCGTCTGATGTGGATGCGGGCATTCTCTGACCGTTCCGCGGCCACGGACATGGCCCACGGGTTCATGAACCGGACCTATCGAGGTTACGAGTGCTTCGGACACGGCGGGGCCACCGGCGAGTTCTTGAGCTACATGGAGCTGGTTCCGAATCTCCAGCTCGGCGTTTACGTGTCCCAGAACGCCTTGCCCGACCGCAGCCTGGTGACCGACCTGACCGACCTGATCATCGACCACCTGACCGGAGGCGAACCCGAGACCACCGCGCCCACCCGCGATCCGCCCCCGGACGCTAGTTACGCGGACTACGCCGGGACCTACATCTCCAACCGCCGGCCCTTTACGTCTTTTCTGAAGCTGGCGTCGATGTCCGCGGTGATCACCATCTCGCTGGATCAACACGGACACCTGCTGCTGTCAGCCGGGGCCCAGGTTCGCCGATTGCGGCCGGTGGTCGGCGCCATCGACACGTTCGAGGATGACGTGGGGGCTCGGGTGTTCTTCGGCCGCGACGGCGGCAGCGTCAGCTATGTCAGCGATGGATCGGGGGCCACGACCTACGAACGGGCGGGCGTGGTCAACGACCCGAAGATCTTGCTCGCGATCCTCGGGGCGACGTTCTTCGCCGCGATCACCATCCTGCTCGCGGCGTGGAAGCGGCACGGGCGCCGGCGGGAGACCAAAGCTACGGGCTCCTTCCTCGACGTGTACGACGTGGCGGCGGCGTTAGCGGTGGTGGTGTTTTGCGTCGCACTGGTGGCGATGGTGGTCGCGCTGTCGTCGGTGACGGCCAGCGTGATGCTCGAGTATCCGCCCCCGATCGTGCGCGGGGTACGGTGGACGGCATGGGCGGTGTTCGTCTTCGCGGGGGGCGCGGTGATCACCGCCGTTCACGCGTGGGCCGCGGCCGGATGGACGTTCTGGAGAAAGCTTCATCACAGCGTGTTCGCATTTTTGCTCAGCCTGTTGGCGCTCCTGCTGATCAACTGGAACATCATCTTTTCTCCCCTGATCTGACGACCGCGTTCGTGGTGTGAACGACGGCGTGGTCTCGCCGTGACTCGGAGCCTGTGGCACCCTCACGCCGTGGCTTCGCCGTCGTCGTCGTCGTCTCCGCCTGCGCCGCCGTCGTTGGATTCGGATGGCGGCGACTGGCGGGTGCCGCCACGCCCGGGTCAGGTCGTCCGTAATTGGGGTGGCAACCCCCAGCTGACCTGGCGCCCGGGTCTGCTGTTTACCGCCACTTCGGAAGACGAGGTCCGCGCCGCCATTCAAACCGCCCGCCACGACGGGCGGCGGCTGAAGGTTCTCGGGGCTCGCCATTCGTACTCGGGGGTTCTGAACGACGACGACGGCGAGTACGCGCTCGACGTGTCGAGGATGGTCGTCCCCGGCGATGGTTCCCGGCCCGGCGCCGCGATCCTGTCTCCGGGCCAGACCCTCAAGACCGCGGTTCAGGCCCTCGATGAGCGGGGCCTCGCGTTGGCCAACCTCGGCACTCACGCGGCGCAGACCGTCGCCGGCGCGGTGGCCACCAACACCCACGGTACGGGGCGCGCGTTTCCTGGTTTATCGGGGATGGTGAAACGCCTCGACGTGATCGATGGACTTGGTCGAATCCACCGCGGCATTTCTCGCGACCACGAACCGGAGCTGTTCTTGGCCCTGCGCTCAGGTCTCGGCATCCTGGGGGTCACGACATCGCTGACCCTCGACGTGCGACCGCAGTTCAACATCGCCCTCGAGCGGACGGTCGAGTCATTGCCGCCGTTCTTCGATCAGAAGCGAATCGATAACGAAGTCTCGCGCCACGACTGGTTCGAACTATACGTGCTGCCCTATACGAAATCGGCGGTGGTCATTCGAAAGAACGAGACTGCCGAGCCCGTGAGCCCCGGCCGGGGCTCGGCCAACGGCTTGGCGGCGGTGTGGCGGTGGCTCCAGGAGCGGTTTCGTTGCTTCGTGGTCAACGACCTGTACAAGTGGTTGGTCGCGGTGATGCTGCGGGCGCCGGGCCTCGCCGACGAGATCTTTGCCCTGCAGCGTCTATTCCTGGCCACCCAAAGCGCTGCTTTCGTCGACCGGTCCGACCGCGCGTTGCTCGCCGAGTACGAGCGAAACCCCTGGCAGCACCTGTGGGAGATCGAGTTGTTCTTTCCTGTCGCGCACACCGCCGAATGCCTGCAGCGAGTGTGCGAGATCCTCGAGCGAGGCAAGCGCAACCAGGACTTCGTGACCGAGTTTCCCATTCACGTGCGGACCGTTCGCGGCGACGACAGCTATCTTTCGCCCGCCTACTGCCCGGACAGTGAGCGCACGTTCGGGGTCATCAGCGTGCCTCAGAATCCGGTCAACGATCGGGCCGATCTGTTCGAGGCGCTCACCGACGCTCTCGACGCGATCATGGATGGTCATCGGGAACGGCCGGTGGGCCTACACTGGGGCAAGAACCGATATACTGGCTTGAAGCGGCTCGAGGAGCGTTACCCGGGCCTCGAAGCGTTTCGACAGGTTCGACAGCGGCTGGATCCCGACGGTGTATTTCTGACCCCGTGGGCCAAAGCCGCCCTCAAGATCGACGGCGGTTGACCAACTCGACCGGGGGCCGGAGGCGGGTGGTCGCCTACACGACCACCAGGTCTCGAGCCATGGCGTCCCAATAGTCGACCAATCGCTTCATGCTGTTGACGGTCTCGGCCATGTCCATTCTTTTAATAAGAAAGCCATTGGCGCCCGCGCGATAGGAGCGGACCACGTCCGGCTTCGCTCGCGACGACGTGAAGACCACGACAGGCATCTGGGCGAACTGGTCGTCGGCGCGGAGAGTGCGAAGGACGTCGACGCCGTCCTGTTTGCGCAGGTTCAGATCCAGAAGCACGAACAGCGGCAAGGCGACGCAGTCACGAACGCGAGCGGACAGGATCTTCATCGCCTCGTCGCCATCGGGGGCCCACGTGAGATGACATCCCACCGGCTCGAGCTCCAGGAACCGCTCGAGGAGATGGAAGTCGCCAGCGTTATCTTCAATGTACAAGACTTCATGCGACGGCATGACCCCTCCGCAGGGTTAAATGAAATGCGCTGCCATGGGGTTCGACCGCTTCCACCCATACCCGGCCGCCGTACTGGGTGATGATACGACGAACCACCGACAAGCCGATCCCGTTGCCCGGAACGTCGTCGGCGCGGTGTAAGCGCCGGAAGGGCTCGAAGATCACCGACCGGCTCTCCTGGTCGATCCCAATGCCGTTGTCACTGACCCCGACGTGCCACCATTCGCCGTCCGGCTCGGCGAAGACGCGAACCCGCGGGGGCTGATCCGAGCGAAACTTCAATGCGTTTCCGATCAGGTTGAAGAAGACCTGCTGCAGTCGCACCGGGTGCCCGACGACGGTCGGCATCTCACCGACCTCCACCCGAGCCTCGAGCTCGTCAATCTGGCCCTGAAGCGGCTTGACTGCCGCTTCGACGACCGGACCGAGGGCGACGGTCGGGGGGCTTTCCTGCTGGTCCGTGAGGCGGCTGTAGGCCAGAAGATCGTCGATCAGCGATCCCATTCGCGCCGCGCCGTCCTTCGCCGTCTCGAGGTACGAGATCGCCTCGTCGCCCAGCGAGTCTCGGACGTGGCGAGCGAGCAGCTGTAGATAGCCGGACACCATCCGCAGCGGTTCCTGCAGGTCGTGCGAAGCGATGTACGCGAACTGCTCGAGCTCCCCGTTCGACCGTTCGAGCGCTTCGGTCCGTTCGGCGAGCTTGGCGAGCGCGCTCTCCAGCTCTCGCTGGGTGAGCGTCTGCTCGGTGACGTTCGCATATTGGACGGCGAGATGCCGTGGCCCCAGCGGAACCGCGTGCACTTCGAAGACCCCGGGGGCGATCCCGGGGTCGCCGGCGTACTCCATCCGCGGCAGCTGCTGGACCTCCCCCGTATCCAGCGCCCGCTGATATTGGGCCGCGAGCCCCGACTCGATGACCGCCGGAAAGTCGTCCTTCAGCGTCTTGTTCAGGAACGTCGAGGGGGTGGTCCGGGAGGCGCGAGTGGCCGCCGCGTTGACGGAGAAGAAACGAAGTGAGCCGATATCGTTGGCGTCTTCGACCTCGCCGATCACGGTTCCCAAAGGCATGTGGTCGACGAGGAGTCGGTAGATGTCCAGCTTCTCCGAGGTCGACGCGAGCTTCTCGGCGACTCTCCTTTCGTCCGAGACGTCGCGCCAGGACGAGAGGCTGTGCAGCGGCTGGCCGTCGTCGCCGAAGACGGTGGTCACGTTGAGCAAGACGTCGATCTCCCCGCCATCCTTTTTGCGCAAAGCGAGCTCCGCGTTGGTCACTCGCCCTTTCGTTTTGAAGCTCTGGAAGGCCCGCTGGGCGCCCTCGAGGCTGCGCTCGGCGTACCGCTCCAAGACGTGGTGGCCGATGATCTCTTCGGCGTCGAAGCCGGTCTTCTCGACGAGCCGGCGGTTGCATCGGATGACGTGGCCCGTCTGCGCATCCACCGAGCAGTACATATCGGGCGCTGCGTGGTACAGCCGCTCGTACTCTCGCTGGGCCTGCTGCAGTTCGTTCTCCGTCGATACGAGCGCGGTGATGTCCACGAAGCTGATCACCGCCCCTTCGATCGACGAGGCGATCTCGTACGGAAACGCACGGACCAGGAGATCGCGACCGCCGAGTCGAGCCCGATACTCGGCGCTTTCTTCACCGCTGAGCCCTCTTCGAGCCAGCTCCGGCAGATCGATGGACCAATCCAAGGTCGGTATCGCGGCCAGCGGCCGTCCGATGTCCCGGGGAGAGATCTTGAGCCGAGCGGCGGCGGTGGGCGTCACTCGACGGATCCGCAGCTCGCGATCCAGAAACACGACACCGATCTGTGCGTTCCGCATCAGATACTCCATGTCGCTCCACAGCTGGACGAGCTCGTCGATCTTGCTCTTGTACTCTACGCTGACGGAGTAGAGTTCTTCGTTGGCGCTCTGGAGCTCCTCGTTGGTGCTTTGGAGCTCTTCGTTGGAGGCGAGCAGCTCCTCGTTGGTCGCCTGCAGCGCCTCGGCGGATGCATCCGCATCCGCGAGCGCGACCTCGAGGTTCCTTCGCGCGTGCGCGAGCTCGCTTTGCAGCACGGCCACCTGGTCTTGGTCGGCGATCGCAGACGTCGCCAGGGCCGGTTGGGCGTCGTCGGGGGCCGCAGGGGCCTCGCCGAGGGTGACAAGCAAGAAGCGCTGGCCACCGCCGGCCCCGGGAAGAGGCATCACGTCGATGTCCACGCGCGGCGCGTGGGTATCGCCGTTGGTCGATGCCGCGCGATAGGCGACCCGTTCGTCGTTGGCCAAGGCGCGATGCATCGCCGCTCTCAACGGGCTCACGAGCTCCGGGGGCACGAAGGTCAGAATGTCGCCGGTCGGACGTCCGCTTGCGAATCGCAGGAGCTTTCCGGAGTCGCCGAAGACGTGCAGCAGCGTCCCTCGGTCATCGACCAGGAGCGCCGACGGGGCGTAGCGGGCTAGCAATGCGTCGTACGCCTGGTTGACGACCATCGGCTTGGCGGCGGGGCTCTCGGATCCAGGTCCGGAACCCTCCTGGAACCGAAGATCGCGAGGAAGCCGGACGCGGAGCCGAGGGCGCAGGGGGGTCGTGCTCGCCTCGCGCTTGAGGAACTGGTTCCACTTGGCGTCGATGATGTCGTACCGGCTCCTGAGCGCACCCAACGTCTCGCTCGGGCCAAGGAACAGAACGCCCCCCGGCTCGAGGGCGTGATCGAAGCTCGACAGCACCCGTCGTTGGGCTTCGTCGTCCAGATAGATCAGCAGATTGCGGCAGCTGATGAGGCCCAGCTGGGTAAACGGGGCGTCGCGCAGGAGGTCATGGGGGGCGAAGACGAGCGTGTCTCGGATTCGCGGGGCGATGCGGAGGCGCTCCTGGTCGCGCTGAAACCAAGTTTCGATCTCGGCGGAGGTCAGCGACGTTACCGCGCTGTCGTCGAACACGCCTTCGGCGGCCGCGCGGAGGGCCTTGCGGTGAACGTCGGTGGCGAAGACCCGCAACCCGGAAAACGCTTGGGTTCGCGCGTTGAACCGGTCGAGCAGCATCGCTACGGAATAGGCTTCCTCCCCCGTCGCGCATCCCGCGACCCACGCTCGAAACTCTCGGCCTTCAGGCCAACTCTTGGCCAGCGTGGGCAGCACGGTGGCTTCCAGGCGCTGAAAGGCTTCTCGGTCGCGAAAGAAGCCCGTTACGCCGATCAGCATGTCGTCGTAGAGTTGTGCGAGCTCTTGAGGATCACCTTCGACCAGGGCGCGATAGTCGGCGATGGTGGTCATCTGGCGGATCTGTACCCTTCGTTCGAGCCGGCGGATGATCGTGGTCGGCGCGTAACAGGAAAAATCCAAACCGTGGGCTTCATGGAGGCGCTGAAAGATCGCGTGGACGTCGTCGTCATCGGCGTCCGTTTCCCGGGGCAATCTCGATTTGCGCGGGCCGTCGAGGTACGACAACAAGCGTTCGATGATGCGCTCGGGAGGCAGCACCTGATCGATGACGCCGGTGGCGATCGACGCTTCCGGCATGCTGACGAACTCCGCCGTGTCCGGCTGCTGAGCGATGGTCAAGCCGCCATGGGCCTTCAACACCCGAATCCCGTGCGCGCCGTCGGCGCCGGAACCCGACAGGATCACGCCCGCCGCCATCGGTCCCCAGTGTACGGCGAGCGAAGCGAGCATTCGGTCTACGGGAAGATGGATCGCGTTCGAATCCTGAACCGGCTCGAGCTTCACGATCCCTTGGTCTTGCACCACGACATCCATCCGAGGCGAATTCAGGTAGATGGTGTCGGGCTCGAGGATCGTTTGGTTGGCTAGGGTTTGGATGTGCAGATTCGTGTGGCGGGCCAAGAGCTCGCCCATCATGCTGCGAAAGTCTGGCGAGAGGTGCTGGACGACGATGTAGGCGATGCCGGAGCCGACGGTGGCGCGTTCGAACAGGCCGGTAATGGCTTCGAGGCCGCCGGCCGACGCCCCGATCCCGACGACCATTCGAACCGATGTAGCGGGGGTCGGACCCTCGCCACGTCCGTGTGGCGTTGCGGCCAAGGCCGCGACTTTATGATGGTTCGAAGGCGTCTTCCATATGCTTATTCCCTCCTGGACGAACGGATGAGCGAATGGTGGGGCGGTTTTCCCGCCCGATTTCGGTCGTCGGCGCTGCGCGCGATCACGAGTCCCAACGAACTTCGGGGAGCATTCGCGCGAAGTCACGCTGGGCGATGGCCATCCGGGCGGATGACGTTCACGGGGCGGGTTGATACCAGATCGGCGACGTCCACGCTCGCTCCTGGATAATCTTGGGCACGGTGGGGTC
>JANQQN010000393.1 GCA_028289325.1 Myxococcota bacterium
CAAATAGAACAGCCAGAAGCTCAGTCATCCGAGGGATGTCGTCGAGGGTTGCATCTTCAATCGTGACCACGTCGAGACTATTCGCAGCATCGGATAGAAGGTCAACCGGCCGGGGGCTGTTTATCGTAAGGCCACGATCTCGATTGGCTCGTGCGTACTGGTACAGCGCTCATGGGTCGGCTCTGGTCTCTTCCACGGCGCTTTCAATTGGTGGGCATTCCGCCTGCGATGCGTGGCGTCCCACAGATCGAAGTGACGTTCGATATCGATTCGAACGGTATCGTCAGTGTGTCCGCGGTCGATCTCGGGACCAAGAGGGTCCAGCAGATCAAGATCATCGGGTCTTCGGGGTTGTCCGAAGGCGAGATCGAGCGGATGGTCACGCAGGCCGAGGTCTCCAAGAGCGAGGACACAAAAAGGAAAGAGTTCGCCGACCTCCGCAACATGGCCGACGGTCTCATCTACACCACCAAGAAGTCGCTCGAGGCGTATGCCGCGATGCTGACCGAGGACGACGTGGCCGACATCCGTGATGACCTCGTAGCGCTCAAGCGTGTCTATGAAGACCATGATCTTGATTTGATCCGAGCTTCGATTCAGCGCCTCGAGGGCTCTTCACACCGGATCGCTGAGGCGATGTACCAAGATGCGTTGGACGACGAGGATGAGTGCTAATCCATCCACGTCTTGCGCGCCAAGGATATCGAAGCCCCCTGGGCCGGCTGCTTCAGTCAGGTCCCGTTCGAAGCTTCGCGGGTCACTTCCGCCGATCCGTTGGCTGCAGATCCGCGGCGGGATCGGTCGGAAGCTAGAAGCAGCCCTGAGGAATCCCCTCGAGCCAAATCGCCTTTACAGCGGGATCCATCGGGGTGGCTTCGATGAGGCCTCGGTAGGTGTCGTGATAGTTACCATACACGTCCATGTATTGGAGAGGCTTTCCGAGTTCGGACATCATCTCCCGGAAGAGGTTGTGCACGTTGATCGGGTAGTACTCTCCACCCGAGCTCGTTCCGGAGCTGTCTTGATCCCCGGATTCCTCCAACACCGCGAGCGGCAAGGAGACCACTGCGCTCAGCTCTTCGGCCGTCAGTTTTGACAGTGCGCTGACCAAGGGCGACTCGCTGCACTCAAACGAGTTGGAAGCGCCGTTTGCGATGGCGGGGCCGCTCTGCAGGGAGAGCACGACAGCCAGGGCGGGCACGGCGGTGAGCAGGACGGCGACACCGCCGCGTTTCATCGTTCGATTCATCAGTTCTCCTCGTGCGCGAATGGGGTGCGCGAGATCGAGTATGACGCCGGGGCCAGGAACCTTTCGGAACGCGCGCAAATAGATGTCGTACCGCGGGATGTTTCGAAAGCTAGATCCGCTCCAGGAACGCCACGAGATCCGCACGTTGACTCGCGGTTAGAGACAAGAACCGTAGTCGCGACCGTTCTGCCTCGCCACCGTGCCACAGGATGGCTTCCTCAAAGGCATGACAGAAACCTCAGGCCTGGAAAGATATCGGACGGTCTCGGCATACAACTCATGGGGCGCCCGGTCGGGATTCGGCCGCGCACCTAGGAGGCCAGATGTACTTTGAATCAACGATGTGCGGTCGATCCGTGGCTCTGTTCTTCGTCGCGTTAGGATCGGCTTCGATCGCGGTCGCATGCGGTGAAGCATCGGACCCCGCGATCGCTATGGACGAACCCGGGCCGGTCTTCGCCCAAAGTGTGGCCGGGCTCGACGACGTCCCGACGGCATTTGAGCTCGAGCTTCCCGAGACCATTACGCCTTTCTCCGGACGCATCAACGGTGACGTCGTCACCAGGTCTCGTAGCTACACCTCGAACGACGTCGTGGTCGGCGTGAAGGCCGGTGAGCGGTCTAACGACCCGTGTTATCTTCGCCTGCTCTATCGCGATGTCGCGACTGGCTCCGAACCAACACGCACGTACGATAAGTGTGTCAACGCGGAAAGAAGCGTGATTACCCGGGAGCTGCCCGAAGGTTACCTCATGACCGGCATTCGCATTTGCTTGAACCGTAGCCGAACAAAACTCAAGGGCATCCAGCTGATCGGTGGACCGGCTCCGTGCATTGTCGACAACAATGGGACCTACTGGAGCAACTCGTTCGGCACGCCCGTCCTCGCGCAGTGCACACCCGCCGCCCTCGAAGTGGATCGCTACTTCGAGCGGACCAATTGCAAAGGCGGATCTTTCGGGGGCCCTGACGACGATTGGGAAACAGAGCGCAACTGCCAGCCGGGGTCTGTCGTCACCGGGTTTCGACTGAACGAGGTCGACGGCGGAGGCGCTCGTCATATGATCAACGGCATTAGCCTCATCTGTCACCAAATATTCCCGGACTGATTCTTTTGGCCTGCCGGCCGCACCACCGCTGTTCCTGATTATTCGACGATCAAGGGTGTCGACGTCGATAGATTCTCCCCAACGAGGACGAAGTCGATCGTGGCGGACTGGATATCGCTCGAATGGATACCCACCAGCTCAACCTCGACCGTGTCGCCAGGACCGAAGGGACCGAGATGGTTGAGCGAAAAGCCAACTTGACTGCCGTTGTTGAGGGTTACGTTCATAACGCCGTCGCTGACCGAGGAAGAGAGGACGTTGGAGATTCCGAGGTTCAGCGTCAATTCCTTGATGCCGCAGCTCGGACACGCCGGTTCTGGCGGCTGTGGCGCGGCATAGGGCATCGTATAGGGCGAGTAATGCTGATCGTGCGGACACGGGGTGTCCGTCGCCGCAGGATCCACCGCGTACACATCCCGCGTACACGGCCACGCGGCTGCGATCAGCTGACCACCAACGGCGCCGGTGACGTCGGCGGTGGGCGTTCGCCAGTCGAGGCCTACCGCACGGGCGTCTCGGTTCGCCGAAGACGGCAAGCACCCTCGCCACGGGCCACACCTTCCGCGTTGGCAAACAGACGTAACCGCGCCGCACATCGAGACGCGATGGGCCATGCCACAATCGTCCATGTCGATGCACAGGTGGGCCGGCTCCGTCAGTCGAACGGCGCCGTCATAAACCTTCTGCATGACATCGTGGGCGGTCAGACCATCGTCGTAGGTCCACACCGTTGCGGCCGCCGCAGAGAGCACGGCCGTGGAGACCGAGCTTCCGGAGTAGACCTTCGAGCGGATTCCGTCGCGCGACACGACGACGTGGCCGGCTGGTGCAACCAGCCGCGCGCGCCCCTTCGGTCGTTCGTTGGCCAAGGGAACGTCGGCGCCGTCTACGGCGCTAGCGCCGTAAACAAGAGGGCGGTAGCTCGGCGTTGTGGATACAGGACCACCACCCAGGTTGGCGCACCGAGCGTCGGGGGCGGCCTCGCTCTCCCAGGCGGCCGGATAGGCGGGGCCTCGCCGAGCGTCCGGACCGCCGCCCGCGTTACCGGCCGCGGCGATGACGAGGGCGCCTTGGCAGCTCGCATAGGCTAGGGCCGAGTTGACCGCGCGAAAGGGACCCTCGAGGTCGGACCAGGCGGTCGTGATTTCACCGCCCCATCGACCATCCCAGCCTATACTAAGATTGATGATCAGCGGGCCGGATCCCGGGGGACCAGCGCGCTTCATCGCCTTCACGATAGCCACCGCCATTTGCGAGATCCCGCCCAGGTATCCGCCGGTCCTGAAGTTGGGCCGCAAGCCTTTTGGGGTCTCGACGAGCGGCAGCGCGAGCTCCGTGGCTACGGTGGCCAAACACGGGCCACCGGGTGGACAAGCGAGGTTGCGAATCATCATCGACATCGCTTTGCCGTGCTCGAAGACGCCATCCCCTCCGTCGGGAAAGTCGCCGCATACCGCGGAATCGACGACGACAACCCTCGTGGGTGGCGCGCTGGTTTTGGGTAACGAGATGACGACGTCGGTCTGCACCATGAACGCGTCCTCGAGGGCTACGGCGTTGTTGTCGACAAACCCATGACCGTAGCCAACGACGACCTCGCAGTCCGGCGCCAACGTGTCGATGGGAACCGCGTCGGGGTCCTGCGGCTCGTCCGAGGCCGATTCGTACAAGCAATACGACCGCAGCTCAGGGGCGTCGGTGCCCTCAAAGAGGGGGCCATAGGTCCACTCGCCAAAGGTGGGCTTCGGGCATTCAGCGTCCGGGTCCGGGTTGATGCCGATCCACCGGCGCCCTGAGCACGCCTCGGCGCGGTCGGGCGTTTCCGCCGCGTAGATCGGCATCGAGCGTTCGGCCTGACCGTCGGCGTCGCGCTCACCCTGGCAAGCCAGACCGCTCAGCAGCGCTAACGCATATCCAGCCGCCCGAGCGGGGCCTCGCGCCTGGGGGCGAAAGTCGGCACGGTGACGCGGCAGTCTTCGTGGGTAGGTCGAGGCCAGAAAAAAAAAAGGTCGAGTGGGAAAACGCATGCTTGCGGTCTATGCCGCGTGACCCCGAGATCTTTCTCCGATCCCTGCGGTCGTCGCCAGATCAGTCATTCTAGGGCACGATCGTTCGAAATGCGGCCCAATCGATAGGTTCTGCGCGAAGCGCGAGCTGTGCGGACCGCAACGCCGGTCCCAGGTCGTCCTGACCGCTGGCGTACAGCGCAGCGCCGATGGCCCGCGCTTCGTCGTCACGGACCGCGCGGCTGGTGGCGATGACCGCGCTCGCGCCGGCGAGAACGAAGGCTTGGGCGACGCCCAGGTGGGTGGTGTCCGTTGGGCTCGTCTCACAGCCCGAGAGGACCACTCGATCCGGCACCCGGGGGAGGGCGAGAACGTCGCCAGCGGTCAGATACGCCCCCGCCGCGAGCGGAAGGACGGACGCTGCGAGGGCGTCTGACCGGCCTTCCAGCTGCCGGGCGTGGCCTGCCCAATGGAGGAGCCCAACGTCCATTCGACCGAGAATCCGCGCCCGCTCGACCTCGGACCCCACCAAAAAGAACGTGTCGAGATCGAGCTGACGCAGCCGACGGACCACGAGGCGAGCCTCGTCTCGCGCGCCGGGCAAGTTGCCGTCGGGGTCGGCAACCACGAGGGCCCGGTGTGCCTTGCGTACCGGTCGCACGTCGCGCGGCGCGTCGAAGGTGTAGGTGACGGTATGGGTCTGAATGAGAGGCACGCCGTCGAAGGGCAAGGCGTGAAAGTCGACTTGCTCCAGGCCACTTCGGGCCGCGATACGAACGCGCGAGTACGCCTGTAGCTCCCGTCGAAAGGGCGCAAGCAGCCATCGCGATAACCCCTCCAGCGGCCGATTCGATGCCCCAGGCGCAAGCCGCACGGTGCGCAATGTCCCGCGCCCCCAGGCGAAGCCCAGCCAACCGTCGGCGACCCGATCGTAGCCGAGGAGAACTTCGTCGGCCGGCATCTTTGGGAGTCCTTGCGGCATCTGCGCTTCCGTCCCCAGGTGGGAAAGGGCGAGATCGAGGGCTTCGCGGATCGCGGCGCGATTTCCGCGCAGCTGGCGAGCCGTTTCGACCGACGTCTCGGGCGCTTCGCCCCACTGGCGACCGTCGAGCTGGTCCCCGATGGTACGAAGGCGCACGTATCGCAGCACCGCGCCGTTCCATCGTTGGCGCTGGGCAGCGGGCAACGCGGCCACCCGCGCCGCGCGGGAGACCCCTAGCACCCGTCGTCGCGCCTGGCGCTGCAGGACCTGGACGGCGGCATGGGGCTGGTTCAGGCGTAACAGCAGGCTCGCGTAGCGACGGGCGGCCGCCTGCTGCAGGTGACTAGAGACCGAAAGGGGAGAGAGAAACAGGGCACGGAGACCGCTGGCGTCAAGCTGGCGTTCAGCTTCCGCGTACGCTCGGCGAGCGGTCCGAACGCGACCGGCCGCCTCCTCCACTCCCGCCAACCCTACTTGCGCGCGCCATTGGGCAGACTTCAGCCCGCGCTGCTTCGCCACCTCATTCAGCTGTCGGTACGCGCGCCTCGCTCGGGCATATCGTTGCCGGATTCGGGCCGCTCTCGCTTCTACGTCGGCGAGCCACCATTGGACGTCCGCCCGAAGGCTCGCGCCGTGTTGTCGAGCCGCCGCGACGTGGTGCAAGGCGCCATCGGCGTCGCCGTGGTGGATGCGGCTCAGGGCCAGCATCGACAGCAGGTTGGGGATCGAATGCTTCTCGACGCACGCTTGCAGCCGTTCCAACGCCTGTCGCGCGAGGTGCTCAGGGTCGAATGGAGCGTCAACGCCGACCTCCCACGCCATCAACCCGATCCACGCTTGATTGGCCAACGCCCGCGCCGCGTGGCATGGCCCAGGCCGCGGCTGAACGCGACGGTAGACTTCGAAGGCAGCGTCGAAATGCCCGCGCCGCGCGAGCAGAATGGCGCGTTGGGCGGCCGCACCGGTCGAGTACGCGAGCAGATCGACTCGGACGGCCCGGGTCTCGGTCTCCTCGAACCAGCGCTCCGCGGCCCGAAGGTCACCGGTCAAGCTGGCCAACATCGCTTCGTTGTACGCATGCGCAACCCCCGCCTGCGCACTCATGGAGGCGAGGGTCCCCAGCTCATCCACGACCTTGCGAGCGCGCTCGGCATCAGGCCTCACCCAGATGGCCACGAACGCGATGGTCGCAAGATCGCCGGCCTGCTTCTCGATCATTCCAGTTGTGGCGGCGAGGTCCGCGCCGTGGCGTCGATGTCGGACAACGTCATCGAAGCGTCCTCGAATGTAGGCGCTTCGGCCGCGGATGGACACCGCCTCGGCGCGGAGTCGACGGTTCGTCGAGACGTCGAGGCCATCGAGCAACGCCTCCGCCGTCGTCGGGCTCCGAGCAAGAAGGCGCTCGGCTTCCCGAAGCAAGGCCGGCTTTGCCCAAGAGCGCACCGCAAGCCGAAACACGTCGCTCGCCGTGTGCCCGTCGACGTGTGCATCGGCCCGGATGCTCACCGATCGGGTTCGCGCCGGCAGCTCGATCGTCGTCTGCAGACCCGTATCGACGGGTCGCCACTCGGTCTTTCGTTCGACGGCATCGACGTGGACCGTCAGCCGAGCTCCGGGCGAGGCACGGACCCAGAACGTCACCCGTTCATCCCGACTCAGCTCACAGACGGGTCCTTCGAACATTTCCGAGCAGCCCGCGAACTCGACGTGTTCAAGCAGGCGACCGGGACGGTGAACGGCAGAAGGCGCGTCAAAGGTGAGCAGGCCAAAGAGGACCGCGCTAGTCCGAAGGATCCGCAACGGGTCGAATTAGAACGTGGACTCGAGCGGACTGCCAACCCGGGCCCTTGGCGGGTTTTTCTGACACCGCGGCCGGGAGCGGTTGGTATCCCGGGCGGGCGACGATGGCGACCAGCACCACGTCCCCCTGCGTTTGTCCGGTCAGCGCCGCAGCCGTGCCTCGCCAACGGAACGCGCCGTCCGACGAGCGCTCAGGAGCGA
>JANQQN010000410.1 GCA_028289325.1 Myxococcota bacterium
ATCAACCGACGAATTCGGGTCGATGTGGCGGGGTGAGTCTGCAGCCAGCCGGCCGCGCGCCGACGCCGCATTCCCAGCCATCGCTCGAGCAACGTCGAGTTTCGGGCTTCGAGGCGGGCCAGCGCGGACGCCAAGCCCTCCGGATCGCCCGTCAAGGCCACCGCGCCCGCGTCCGCGGCGTGTTCGCGGGTCCGCGACAACGACAGCAGGAGTGCTTGCGCAATCAGCGGCGCGAAAGCGATCGCGATCAGGGCCGACGGCGACAGCGATAGTGCGCCGGTCAGGATCAGCGGAAGACCGATCAGCGCCACCACCGCCATGGCCCGGGCCAGACCGGCCGTGACGTAGCCGAGGATGCTCGCCAAGCGAAGGAGCCGGATGTCGTCGTTGATGACGTGACTGACCTCATGAGCGAGCACACCAGCCATCTCCCGGCGGTTCAGAATCCGCATCAACCCTACGGAGACGACGATCGCAGCATCGTGTCGCTCGCCGATGGTAAACGCCTGCGGCTTCTCGTCGGCGAGCGTGTACAGCGCCGGCGCGGTCGAAAGCCCGCCCCGGCGGCGAGTCGATCCCGCATCTCGTGCAAGGTCGGCGCCTCCCATCGGCTCAGACGCCGCGCCTGTGCGGCCCGCAACACCCAAGCGTTCGGAACCTGGGGGGCGAGCTGCCACAGCGCGAAGGCGCCGAAGATCGACACGACGACCCCCCCAGTTCCTGCGAGGAGGGCGCCGACGACGACGGCCAGCATCGCAAGGCCGGTGAGAATCAGCACAGTCTTGAGTCGTTCATTCATCCGCCCAAACACCATGCGCACCGCGCCCTCGGCGTGAAACGGTCGACCGGCTCGTGTTTGCGTCCACCGCCGCCCGCGCTACTCTGGTTCGGTGAGCGAGGTCGACCGTCCGGCGCCAGCCACCCTGTTCGGCGCCTACTCCGTGGTGGCGGAGCTCGGGCGTGGGGGCATGTGCAACGTCTATCGCGCCCGCCACGACGACCGCGATCACGACGTCGCGCTCAAGGTGCTCCGAGAAGACCGGCGGCGCGACCCGCAGATGGTCGAGATGTTCATCACGGAGGCGGACCTCGCGATGCTCCTCGATCACCCCAATCTGATCCAGACCTTCGATGCGGGGGAGGTCGAGGGGCAACACTACATCGCGATGGAGCTCATCGAGGGCGGCACCCTCGAGCGCTTGCTGCGACGAGGTCGAGAAATCGCGGCCCCCCTTCCCCTGGACTTCGCGTTGTTCGCGGTGAGCGAGGTGCTCGAGGGCCTTCACGCGCTACACACCGCGACCGGCCAGACCGGCCGCCCCCTCGGCCTCATCCACCGCGACGTGAGCCCTCAGAACATCTTCCTGTCGTTCGACGGTCGCATCATCCTCGGCGATTTCGGCGTCGCCCTCGTCCAGGCCTACGGTGACGTCGATCCCCGGCTGGTGCTCGGCAAGCTGGGCTACCTGGCCCCCGAAATGGTGCTCCAGGAGGACGTCGACCACCGTGCGGACATCTTCGCGGCCGGGGTCGTTCTATGGGAGCTGATCACCGGGGAGCGCCTGTTCTACGGCGGTCCGGAGGCCGAGGTTTTGGAGCGGATCGCCGACGCCCGGGTGGCTCGACCGTCCCGCTACAAGTCCAGCCTTCACCCCGGTCTCGATGAAGCGGTGCTCACTGCGCTGGCCCGGCGTCCCAAGGATCGCTTCGAAACCGCCGAACAGATGATGGTTGCCCTCGAGCCGTTCTGGTCGCGCTCGCTCGCCAACCCCTACGGATTGGCCGCGCTCCTGGCGGCGATGCTACCGGACGAAGCGCGCGCGCATCGACGTCGCCTCGAAGCCCAACACCGAACGCGGCCGGGGTCGTCGCCGATGGGCCGACCCGGAAGCGCGGGACCCTAGATCGAAGCCGGTGAAAGACTCGCGAGACGTAAGATGACGACGAAGTTATGTCCCTCGATCTGGTTGGTGCTCGGCGCTCACCCCGATACCGACGCCGTGCTCATCGCGGAGGGCCTGATCACCGCTCTTCGGCGGTCTGGCGCGCCTGCGGTGGGTCTGAAGCCGATCGACGTCGGCTGTCCACACGCCGAAGACCACGACCTGATCAGTCCCGACGGGGACCGACTGTGGCAGGCCAGCGAACGCCGTCTGCCGCCGCTGGTGGTGGCGCCCTACCGCTTCAGCCCATCCACGGATCCGGTGTCCGCCGCCGCCGCCGCCGGCTTGGAGCTCACGCTGGTCGACGTCATGGCCACCGTAGAAGAGGCGTCGCGGTTCGGGGGACCGGTGGTGGTCATGGGGCCAGCGGAGGCCGAAGGGCCATTCGCCGTCGACGGCGACGCCTTGTCGTTCGCCCGGGCCGCGTCGGCGCGGGTGGTCCTGGTGGCGGATGAACGCCATGCTGCTCGCCTCGCCCCGCTCGCCGAGCGCTGCCTCCGGGAGCAATTGAGCCCGATGCTCGTGGTCCACTCGGCGACCGCGCTCGCCGGCGCGATCCACGTGCCGGCGTCGGCGACCGATCGCGCGGCGGTTGCTACCGCGCTCAGCCCGTCGCTCTAAGGCGCCGGCGCGGGCTTACGGAGACTCCGCCATCGACGAGGTCTCGGCGGCAGAGACCACGGGCGTTGCCGCCGTCGACGTCCGTGACCTCCGCGGCCCGGCCACGGTCGCCGTCTTCGCGCCCGCGGTCGCCGCTTCCGTCGCGCCGGAGGCGGCGGTCGCCCCCCACCACCGCCGCCACTGGGCCCGAATCCAGACCCGTTTCGCGTCCGACAGGCCGGGGGCCATAGGGTCACCGAAGCTTTGACCGGTGATCGCTTGTAGGATCCCGACGATCAGATCGCCGTACACGCGCGGGCGTCGAGGCTCCCGGACCCCGAAGGCGTAAGATACCGTCGACGTGCTAACGGCAATCTGGCTTTCCACGTAAGGAATGAGCTCGCCCACCGCCGGGCCCCCAGCATCGATGAGCGCTTCGATCGCCCCCTGCACCTCCGCCGGGTCCGAGGAGCGCAAGAACGGGAGCACCTCCTGCAGCGCCTCTTGCAGCCGCACGTCTTCCTTAACCCGCCGCAGCGCCGCCCGCTCGTAGGCCGCCCGAAAGTCCTGCACGGACCGCAGTCGCCCCCCGACGTCGAGCCGAACCAGCTCCCGGTCCGCGACCATCAACTGAATGGTGCCGGTGCTGACCCCGACCAGGACCGCGCCGTGCGGAAGGAGATCGCCGATCGCGTACGAGCGAACGTCCTGGGCCCGACGGTCCTCGATCACCGCCCGATGGTCGGTCCACCGCCGTCCGATCCGGGTTTCGATCAGTCCGAAAGCGAGACTCCAAGGAGGCAACGCCTGCTCGGCGGTGGCCAAAACCTCGGGCGGCGTCACCCGTCGCGCGGACGCGCGGGGCAAGGTCCGAGGCGGCATCACCAACGCCGGCGGACGGGCGATGGGCGGCATCGGCGCCGGCGAGCCATCGCTGCGATCGACCCAGCGAAGGACGCTCCAGGCCACCAATAGAACGACGAACGGAAGGCCGGCGTACCGAGCCTGCCGCCACCCGCGCATGGCTTACTCGGGAAATCCGACGGCGCGCCCATCGGATGGCTCATCGTCGACCAGCGCCACCAGAGGCGACCGCGCGGGATCGTAGTCGGACTGCGGCTGGCGCAGTTCGAACGCCTTGTCTTCGATGGCCTTCATCAACGCTTCGAGCCCCTCGCGCTCGACCGCGCTGACCGCGATGCCTCCCGTGACCCGCCGGATCGCCGACAGCAGCGGCTTCGGAGTCGCGTCGGCCTTATTGAGCACGATCAGAGTCGGGATGCCGTCGAGCTCGAGATCCTTCAGGATCGCCTCCACCGCCTGCTTCTTCTTGTTGAGCATCTCGTCGGAGGCGTCGAGAACGTGGAGGATCAAGTCGGACTCCTCGAGCTCCTCGAGGGTGGCCTTGAACGCGTTCACCAGGTCTTTCGGCAAGTCACGGATGAACCCCACCGTATCGGTGAGGATGATCTCTCGCTCCTCGGGAAATCTCAGCCGACGGGTGGTGGGGTCGAGGGTCGCAAACAGCTTGTTTTCCGCGAGAACCTCAGCGTTGGTCAGCGCGTTGAGCAAGGTCGATTTACCGGCGTTGGTGTAGCCGACGATCGACACCACCGGGATGTTGGTCGAGGTCCGGCGCTTGCGCCGCACGGACCGGCGCACCCCGAGCTTCTTGATGTCTTCCTCGAGCCGGTGGATGCGGTCGCGCGCTCGCCGGCGGTGGATCTCGAGCTTTGTCTCGCCCGGGCCCTGACCGCCGATGCCGCCCGTCAGCCGACTCATGGCCGTGCTCTTTTCGATGAGACGAGGCAGGGTGTACTTGAGCTGGGCGAGCTCGACCTGAATCTTTCCGTCTCGGCTGCTCGCGTGCTGCGCGAAGATATCGAGGATGAGCTGGGTTCGATCCACCACGCGGGCGTCGGTGGTGTTGGTGATCGCCCGCAGCTGAGAAGGAGACAGGTCGCGGTCGAAGATCAGGAGCTCCGCGCCCAGCTCCAGCGCCCGCAGCGTGATCTCTTCGATCTTTCCTCGCCCGAGAACGGTCTTCGGATCCAGCTGCCGGCGCACCTGGACGACCTTATCCACCACCTTGACCCCGGCCGTGCGGGCCAGTTCGGACAGCTCGGCCATGGACGACTCGGCTTCCTTGCGCACGCCTGGCGTATTGGGCCACACCCCGATCAGCACGGCGGCGTCGCGAACGAGCTCCCGCGCGTCGCCGGCGAAGGCCTTCGCGATCTCCGCCTCGGCCTCCCGCACCAGCGCCATGCCGTGGTCCGGAAGCTGAAGGAAGCTCTTGTACGTTTCCTCGACGTGGATCAGCGCCTTGTTGCGGGCGTCGAGCTCCAGGCGAGCCCACTGCGCGCCTTGAGGATGGCCGGCGGGGTCGACCTGAAGCACGACCACCGCGTCGAGCCGAAGCTTGGTGAGGTCGGCGACGTCTTCCCGGGTGAGGCCCTGCTGGCGGAGCTCCGTGCGAAGCAAGCGGAGTCCGCGCAGGCGGCCGAAGCCACCTCGGGCCCGGCCGAGATCCGGCAGATACAACCGGTGGGGCTCGCCCACAATCACGTTGGTGATGTGGCCACCGCGGTCGACCAACAGACCGACCTGGCGATTGATCTCTTTCGAGATGTCAGCCACGTGACGCGCCAGCTCGACCGTGGTCAGGGCGTCATCTTTGATCTTGCGGCGGAATGTGGCCTGCAGCCGCTTGAGCTGCTGGGCTTTTAGGCCGTGAGTAGAACCATCGATCGGGCGCATGCTATATTTCGGGTCGGCCGCGGAGGTGCTGGATAGGTCCAACGCCCGCCTTCGGTCAAGTCCGGTCAAGATCGGGTTTGCCAACGAGTGAGCCCGGGTATGATGCGCGCCCATGGTCCTTCGAAGCCGAGGGAGACCGCGAGTCTACGAGCTCACGGAACGGATCGGCGTCGGAGGCATGGGCGAAGTCTACCGGGGGACGACGCCCGACCTTAATCGAGAAGTCGCAGTAAAGCGCATGCTCGACCGCGAAACGGCCGACGACGACCTCAAGGCCCTGTTTCTGCGCGAGGTGGCGGTGGCCGCGACCCTCGAGCACCACAACGTGATCGAGGTCCTCGACGCGGGCCAAGCCGGCCCTGAGCTGTACCTGGTCATGGAGTACGTCGACGGCCCAGCGCTGGCCGAAATCGTCGAAGTCCTCCGTCGCGAGAACAAGATTCTGCCCATCGAAGTCTCGTGCGGGGTTGTGAGCAGCGTCGCGCTCGGATTGAGGCATGCCCACGAACGCGCGCTCCCCGACGGCACCCCCCTCGGCATCGTTCATCGAGACGTCGCGCCGGAGAACGTGCTCATCGGCACGGAAGGGATCCCGAAGATCGTCGACTTCGGGCTCGCGACCCTCGCCGGTCACAACCTGACCCAGCCGGGCATCATTCGGGGGCGACCCCGGGCTCTATCCCCCGAGCAAGCCCGTGGGGACCCCACCGACGTCCGCTCGGACATCTTTTCGCTCGGGGCGATGCTCTTCGAGCTCGTCGCCGGGCAATCGCTGTACCCGAACGAGCCGATCGCCACGCTTCTGTGGAAAGTCGCGGCCGGCGACTATGCACCGCTGGAGCCGCGGCTCACCCATGTCGAATCTGACCTCGTACAGCTGATCAAGAAGGCGTTGGCGGTAGAACCCGCAGACCGCTTCCGGTCGGCGCGAGAAATGGAGCGGGCCCTGGACCATTTTCGGGCGGCCCGCGGCATGCGGATGAGTAGCCGAGCCCTGACCCAAGTGGTGGCCATGACCTGGCCGCAGATTCAGGAAATGCGGACGAGCCGGGCCAATGGAAGTCCGGGCCAGCTCGAAGGTATGCGGCTGGTTCTTCCCGCCGACCAGCTCGATTGGGACCTAGACCAGGCTCGCGAGGACCACCCGGGGACGTATCCCATTCCGGAAGCCCGCATCGAGGACCGAGCCGGCGCCCCGCTGCCGTCGTCCGCCTCCCCGCCGCCGGCGCCCGCGCCGACGCGGCCGCCGCCGTCCTCGTCCTCGCCGAGGGAAGCCCTCGCCTCACCGTCGGCGGGGGGCGCCAGCCGGCCGCCTGAGTCGTCTTATCCGAAGCCCAACCTCGGCACCGAACGCCAGCCATGGACCGCTGACCTCGACTTTCTCCGGAACCAGTCGGAGTTCGGTTGGGCGCTGTACGCCCTGTTCGTTCTCGTCGCCGCGATCGCGGCGTTCTTGTGGGTCTGGGTGGCCCACGCGGGGCGGTGACGATGACCTCTCGGGTACTGGTCGTCGACGGCGACGAAGGGTCGGTGGAGTCGCTGGAGGCCGCTTTGCGACAGGCGGATCTCGAGCCGATCTCCGCCCTCGACGGGGTGACGGCGGTCTCGTTGTTCGAAGAGTTCAAGCCGGCCGTGGTGTTGATCGGCGTACGTGCCGGCGGTCTCGACGCGAAGGACCTGGCCCGAACCCTTCGCGCCAAATCGGCCGAGGTGCCGCTGCTGTTCATGGGCCTCGGGGCCCGGGAAGACCCGATCCGAGCCCCTTCCGAGGCCCTCGACGCCGGCGGAGACTACTACTTCCGGCTCCCGACGGACCTCAGCTATCTCGCGGGCCGGGTCCGCGGCTGGGCGTTCAGCGGTGCCGCCGCGCCGGCCCTGCCCGACGCTCGCCACGACGAGCTGTACGCCCTGTCCGCCGAGCTCGACGGAGACCTCGATCTGGAAGGCCTCCACGGCGCCGACGGCCGCCCGAATCGCTCGGAGAACCCCGCGCTGGCCGCGCTGCGATCGACGGCCGGCGACGAACGCGGGGGCGCGGTCAGTTTTCCGGCCGCGCCTCGCTCGACGGCCGCACCATCCCGCCCGTCACCGTTCCCGGTAGCCCCGCCGCCCTCGGCGCCGAGCATGGATCCGGCGCCACCGACGATCGATACCGCTCGCGCCCTCGTCCGCGAGGCGGAGGCGCTTCGTGCGGCCGGACAAGTCGAAGAAGCGATCGAGACTTACCACGCCGCGGCCTCGATGTACGGGCAAGACGGGGAAGTGCGGCCCGCCCTCGCGCTGTACAAGCTGCTGCTGTACCTCGACCCGGTCCGCCTGGAGCTCGCGTGTGAGGGCGCGCTGTTCGCGGCTCGACACGGCGAGACGACCGACGCTCGCGCCCTCGTCGATCGCTCCGCGAAGGCCCTCGAGAAGGCGGGTCGGCAGCTCGACGCGCTCGACCTCGTCCTTCGTTTCGTGGAGCAGGCGGGGCCCGACCCCCACCTGATGGCCATGCGTCGGCGGCTCGAGGCTTCGGTCCCCACCGGCGACGGGCGGTGGGGGACCATGTTGGACGAGGCCGTCGCCGAGCAAGAAGAGTTGCTCCGCGGCCCCCCGTTGGCGCCCGCCTGGCGCGACGAAGGGACCCTCGACGTGCTGGGCCTGGAGGTGAAGCCCAGTGACGATCTCTACCCCGACACCCGCGAGCTCGGCCATCCGCCGACCCGTGACCTCGGTGACGGCCGGATCATCGACGTCTTACCTCGGGTCGACGCGCAAGACCTGATCATCGAGGACCCGGTGGAAGACGTCGCCGCGCCTCCTTTTCCGTCCCCGCCGGCCGCCCCGTGCGGCATCGAATCGGCAGCGGCGGACCTCGCTGCCTTCCGGGATACGCCGAAGCCTGCGGTATGGCCGACCGCGGCCGTGGACCCCCATCTGAAACCGATCACCGTGGCCCGCGGAACCGCGGCGTCCACCTTCCAGTTCCCGACCGCGGACACGATTCCGAAGACCAGCCCTGCGTTCGGACTTCCAGCCGCCATGGCGGCCGTCGAGGCCAACGCGGACAACGGTGGCTTCGAGATCGCGCGCGAAACGTGGATGCGGCAGGACGACGAAGAGGAGTTCGA
The DNA here is from genome assembly GCA_028289325.1 of Myxococcota bacterium. GTDB lineage: Bacteria > Myxococcota > Kuafuiibacteriia > Kuafuiibacteriales > Kuafuiibacteriaceae > JANQQN01. The sequence continues at coordinate 8,417 of JANQQN010000410.1, forward strand.
GAGCAAGACAGAGGAGATCGACCTTTCGGAGATCGGCGAGCTCGCGGCGATCCAGGCCGCGGGATTCGAGACCGAAGAGCTCATGCTCTACGACGAGGAGGAGGACCCAGGGCCGACCCGGCCGCGAAATCCGCCCGAGTTGAACGGGTTGGACGCGCTCGGCCCCGTCCCCCTCACTCGCCCCGTCGCGCCGCTGGACGCGTTCGCGCCGCTGTCGATGCCGCCTCGCGCGCCGAGCTCGACGCAAGGTGCGGTGTCCGATGTTCAGGATGTCCTAGAGGTGTTGGGCGAGCTGCACGCCATCGGAGCGAACGGCGTACTCCGAAGCCTCGAGAGCCAGCTGGTGTTCGCCGACGGGTGCCCGGCCGCGCTGCGCGGCGAGCCAGCGTGTCGGGCGCTTCTTCGAGAGGCCCAAAACGCCCATCCGCTGCCGATAGACGACCTCCCCGGACGCTCCGACGCGCGGCTGGCGCCGGTCACGCTCGCCCGCCGTCTCGTGGACCGCGGGATCATGAGCGCGGCGGAAAGTACGGCGTTCTTGTTCACCCAGCTCGAGCATGGCTTGCAGGCTTGGTTGACATCACAAGGACCGTGGCAATTTGTGGCCGAAGAGATCGATCGCGAGGAGGTCCTGGCGCCGCTACCCGACGTCCGCAACACGCTGATCGACCTGCTCGCTGGCCCCTCCGTCGATGACACTACGCTCGACCCCGACCTCATCGTGCGGTCCGCGCAGCGTGACGTAGATTTTCTCGACGGCCGCGACGAACGCTTCGTCGCTCTGCTCGACGGCCAACACTCGGTCGCCGAGGCGGCGCGCATCGCGGGGCTGTCCGAACCGCGAGCGGCGGCGATCGGTATGGTCCTGCTCGGGTTTCGTTTGGGCGTGGGCGTG
>JANQQN010000443.1 GCA_028289325.1 Myxococcota bacterium
ACTTCGACTCGACTTCCTGGCGGGTCAGGCCCTCCCATCGACCGTGGTCGATCTCCCGCAGGTCGGGCTCGAGATGAAGCTCGAGGCGGTGGGGTTTGGCGAGGGTGTTGGCCGTGGCTACCGTGCGCTTCAGGGGGCTGGCGTAGAACGCTTTGACGTTTTCGTCGGCGAGGCGGGCGGCGAGGGCGGCCGCTTGCGCGTGGCCCTCCTTAGAAAGTTCGACGTCGCTGGAACCGGCGAAGCGGTCTTCGGCCGAAAGGACGGTCGCTCCGTGGCGCACCAGATAAACACGGGTGGTCATGGGGCGAGCATAACGTCGGGCGCGACAACGACATAAGTCATGTTCGAGCAGGAGATTTGAAAAGGCATGTTCATTGATTTGGCGCTTAACAGGCGGGCGTGTGGGTGCCAGCATCGCCGAGTGACTCGAGGAACGTTTCAAGAGGGATTGGTCGACCTCCTGCAGGCGCATCATCCTAACGCGCCGGCCGACCTTGCGACGTCCGTACAGACGGGGGTCGAAACGATGATCCAAGCGGCGGTCCGATCCGCAGGCGAGGGCAGTCTCCGTCCGGAAGTGATCTACGCGATTCGCGCCAGCAAGCTGGCGGCGAGACTTCTACCCGCCGAGGTCTACCGAGATCCGGCCCAGCGCGCGACCATCAAGGCCGCGATCCGCGGGTTGGTTCGACGCCATCTGACCTCCGCCAACGACGAGGAGCCGGCGACGCCCACCGGTCCATCGCAGGCGCGGGACTGATCTCGGGCGCGCCGTTGACCCCTCGCCCCGCCGAGCCCGATGACCCCTGGAAGGGATTGCTGTGGTCGATGTGGGCCGTGTTCATGGCCGCGGCATTTCTGATCCCGTATCGCTACGCGGTGGAGGGGGCGCCGCGCTTCACCGCGATGACCGCGATGTTCGTCTCCGCGGGGGTCTTCAACGCCGGCGTGGCCGCCGTGTACACCAAGCGGTGGGGCTTCGATGCGGTGGCGCTCAAAGCCGCCGTCGTGCTCGCGACCTTCACGTTCATCGGTAATCTCGGGATCGCCCAGTCCCTGCCGACGATCGGGGCGGGAATGACCAGCGTCGTACTGAAGTCGCAGGTCGTCTTGACGCCGGTGATCGCTTACTGGGCCCTGAGCGAGCGATTGTCGGGGCGGTTCTGGGCGGGGGCGGTGCTCGCGCTGGCCGGCGTCGCGCTACCCGCCGTGGTCGAGCAACAGGGCTTCGTCGCGTCCTTGGGCTACGGGTGGGCGTTCGTGGCGGCGGTGGGCTTCGCGGGCATGCAGATCGTCACCCGCCGGGTGATCGACCGCATCGAGCCGGCGGCGGTCAACGCGCTCCGTCTGTTTCTGGTCGTGGCCGTCATGCAATCGTCGGCCGAGGGGCGGGCGGTGTGGAGCGCGCCGGCGTCGGTGTGGCTCGCGGCCGGACTCGCCGGGCTGCTGGGACCGGGGCTCAGTCGGCTCGCGCTGATGACCGCGGTTCGATACGTGAGTCCTTCGTTCACGGCGTTGGTGGCCCTGGTCGGCCCCATCTTTGCTTTTGGGCTCGGTGCGGTCTTCTTCAGCGAGGCCCCGACAACGACGGATCTCCTCGGCGCGGGTCTCGTCTTGGCGGGGGTACTGTGGACGTTGCTGCCCACGCTGGCGGCATCGCGCCGTATTCCAGCTGCCGAACGTTAGACAAAATACAGACGAAAGTGCTCCCAATCATCAGCACGAGGGCCATGATAGCCGGGGATGTTCTTGCGCATCAGGTCCCTAAAACGGTCTGAGCATGGCCGTGCGCGTCAAATTCGAAAGCCGGTCAGCCTCCGCCGGACGAGTCTAGCCTCCGGTTAGGTCCGTTGCGTCATAACCATGAAGCCTTTACCCCTTTCGGGATGATGCCCGGTGACGTCGGCGTAAAGGCAACCAGTCTAACCCTAACCGAGGCGGATGAAACCCGGCTGAAGACCGCCGCCCTCGAAGACCCAGGGAGCTTCCACGGCACCATTGCCGCGACCACCCTGCACTGGTCGGATGGCGACCGTTGGCTGACCTACGACCTCGATGCGAGCGCGTGGGTCGGCTTCGGCGCGGATGGCCAGCCGGTCTCCGACCCGCCGCCTTCGGATTGGCGTCCATGGCGTCAAGCGTTCGATGACCGCGACGCGCCGTTCTATCGGTGGTTCGTCGGCGGCAAGACGAACGCGTGCTTCAACGAGATCGATCGCCATCTGCTGGGCGGCAAGGGGGATCGCGCCGCGTTCATCTTCGAAGGCGACCGCTGGGATCCTTCGAAGAACGGTGGGGTGGGCGGCCCGGTCCACGAGGAGACGATCAGCTATCGGCGACTCTTGTTCGAGACGGTCATCCGGGCCGAGGTGCTCACTCAGCTGGGGCTCAAGGCCGGCGATCGCATCGCGTTCAACCTGCCGAACATCCCCGAGCAGCTGTTCTACACCGAAGCCGCCAAGCGGCTAGGCATCATCTACACTCCGGTGTTCGGAGGCTTTTCGGCCAAGACCCTGTCCGACCGCATCTACGACGCGGGCGCGAAGGTCGTGGTCACCGCGGATGGCGGCTATCGAAACGCGGAAGTCGTCCCTTACAAAGAGAGCTTCACCGACCAGGCCCTCGACAACTTCATTCCCCGGCCCACCGCCCTGTCGTCGTTGGCGACGGAGCTCGAGCAACTCGGACTGCAAGAAACGGGAGCGCGGTTGGTCGCCTCGGTCACCGCGGCCCTCGAAGGCGAGATCACCCTCGAGCGCAGCGACGTGATGCGGGAGCTCGGGCGAGCCATCGACGCCGAGGCGGATATGGACCCCGCCCGCAAGGCGGAGGTTCGAACCGCGGTCGCGCGACGCCTCGCTGATGACCGCCACTCGGTCGAGACGGTGGTCGTCGTTCGCCACACGGGGCAAGAGGTGGTCGAGCAGGCCCGGGACCAGTGGTCTCACCACCTGGTGAAGACGGCCACGGACCGCGTCCTGGAGCGGGCGCGATCCGCGGGCTTCGCGGCCGACTCCACCGACGCGCTGCTCTCGCTCGACGACCGCTCTCTGTATCGGGCTCTGTCCGCCAGCCATCCCGCGCGCCCGGTGGACGCCGACTACCCGCTGTTCGTCATCTACACCTCGGGCTCCACCGGTAAGCCCAAGGGCGTCGTGCACACCCACGGCGGCTGGCTCGCGGGTATTTCGCACTCGATGAAGGTGGTCTTCAACGTCACCCCTGAGGACCGCATCTACGTCATCGCCGATCCCGGGTGGATCACCGGCCAGTCCTATCTGGTGGCCGCGCCCCTCGCGGTTGGCATCACCTCCATCGTCGCCGAGGGGTCGCCGCTGTTTCCCCATGCTGGCCGCTTCTCGTCGATCATCGCCCGCCACGGGGCGACGGTGTTCAAGGCCGGCTCGACGTTCTTGAAGGCGGTCATGACCGACCCCGCGAGCACCGACGACATGTCGTCGTACGACATGTCCAAGCTGAAGGCCGCGACCTTCTGCGCGGAGCCGGTATCGCCGGCGGTGCAGCAGTTCGCGATGGACAAGGTCTGCTCGCGGTACATCAACTCGTACTGGGCCACCGAGCACGGAGGCATCGTGTTCTCGTGTCCGTGGGGCGAACTCAAGCCGCTCGCGGCGGACGCCAAGACGTGGCCGCTGCCGTGGATCGACGCCGAGGTTCGCATCGCGACCCAGTCCGATGCTTCGGGCAAAGCCACCGAATGGCGGGTGGCGGAGGCCGGCGAGAAGGGCGAGCTGGTCATCACTCGGCCCTATCCGTACCTCGCCCGCACGATCTGGGGAGACGCCGACAACCTCGGCCAGGACAGCTGGAAAGGCGACCTCGAGCGGTTCACCAAAGTGTACTTCGACCGCTGGCAAGGCGGCTGGGCCTACACTCAGGGCGACTACGCGCGCCAACACCCGGACGGCTCGTACACTCTCCACGGTCGGTCCGATGACGTCATCAACGTCTCGGGTCACCGCATCGGCACCGAAGAGATCGAAGGCGCGATTCTGCGCGACAAAGTGGTGCGGTCGGACTCTCCGGTCGGCAACGTGGTCGTCGTCGGGGCGCCCCACGAAGAAAGAGGCGAGACCGCGGTCGCATTTTTGGTCCCGGCGCCAGGCGCGAAGATCGCCGACGAAGATCTCGACCGGCTGAAGAAGCTGGTTCGAAGCGAAAAGGGCGCGACGGCGGTGCCGTCCGATTTCCTGGTCGTCAGCGAGTTCCCCGAGACCCGCTCCGGTAAGTACATGCGCCGGGCGCTGCGGGCCATCCTGCTCGACCAGCCCCTCGGCGATATGTCCACCCTCCGCAACCCGGAGGCCATCGACGAGATCCAAGAGACGGTCAAGAAGTGGAAGGAATGGGGACGGCTCGCCGACGCCCGTCAGATCCTTCAGCTGTACCGGTACCTACGGGTCGAGAACCACGAAGTGAAGCCGGGGAAGGTCGTGGCCATGGTGGTCATCGACAACCCGCCGGTGAACTCTCTGAACGAGCGCTCGCTCGACGAACTCAACACCGTGGTGTCTCACCTTCAGCGCCGAGAAGACGTCGTGGCGGTGGTGGTGACGGGCGCGCGAACGTCGTTCGTGGCCGGCGCCGACGTCAAGGAGCTGCTGGAGATCGGCGAGGCCGGGGATCGCGAGAGCGCTGCGACCTTGCCCAACGCAGCCCACCAGGCGTTCTCGACCATCGAGTCGATGGACACCCCGGTCGTGGCCGCGGTCAACGGACCGGCCCTCGGTGGCGGTAACGAGCTCGTTCTGTCCTGCACCTACGTCGTCGCCGACGAGGGGGCTCGGTTCGGCCAGCCGGAGATCAACCTCAACCTTCTGCCGGGGTACGGCGGAACCCAGCGCCTCAGTCGCAAGCTGTTCCAGCGCGACGGGGAGGCGGGGCTGGCCGAGGCGCTCCGCTTGATGATCTCCGGTCGAGGGCTCGACGCGGCCGAGGCCAAGGCGATCGGGCTCGTCGATGAGGTCGTGGGCCACGGTGCCAAGAGTCCGCTCATGGTGGCCATGGACGTCGCTCGACGTTTCGTCGACGGCGATGGTCCGCTGGTCGATGCCGTCGCCCGGAAGAAGGAGTACCTCGCCAATCGCGAAGAGCCCATCGTGGCCTACCAAGGCGCGCTCGGTAGCCCGTTCGTGGAGGCCGCAGTGGTGCAGGCCGACAACGGCGGACGCGGCAAGGCCCTGAACCGAGTCCTGGAGGCGGTCAAGATCGGCCTCGTCCAAGGACAATCGAAGGGCCTCAAGCGCGAGGCGGAGCTGTTCGCGGAGGCGGTCTGCGATCCGGAGTCCGGCCCGCCGGGCATCCGGGCCTTCCTCGAGCGGCGCAGCGCGCCGCTTCCTCTCAAGAAAGCCGAGGTACCGCCGGTACCCGACGACCAGACCCGGGCCCAGCTGGAGGCGGAAGGACGCCTCATCCCCCTCGACGGGGCGTTCTACCCCGGCGCCACGCCGATTCCCGAGTACATGTACGGAATGTCGGTGGTGAAGAGTCCCGAGGACGGGACGCCGCTGCACGGTGACCCGAAGGACGTCGAGCTGCTGACGGTGACCAAGACCCCGTTGCCGGGGCCGAACGAGGCGCTGGTGTACATGCTGGTGTCCGAGGTCAACTTCAACGACATCTGGGCCATCACCGGCATCCCCATCACGCCCTTCGACGCTCGCGACGTCGACGTCCACACCACGGGCTCGGGTGGGGTCGGACTCGTGGCCGCGCTGGGCTCCGAGATGGTGCGGGAAGGCCGCATTTCCCTCGGGCAGCTGGTCACTCTGTACTCCGGGCAGAGCGAGGTGCTGTCCCCCGACATGGGTCTCGATCCGATGGCCGCCGACTTCCGGATTCAGGGCTACGAGATCGATGACGGAAGCCACGGGCAGTTCGTCGTGGCCCAGGGTCCGCAGCTTCACCCCAAGCTCCCCGGTTTGACCCTCGAAGAGGCGGGGTCCTACGGCCTCAACCTCGGGACCATTCACCGCGCGGTACACACCACCTTGGCCATCGAGCCGGGCAAACGGCTGTTCGTCGAGGGGGCGTCGACGGGGACCGGTTTGGAGTGTCTGCGGACGGCCAAGCAGTCGGGGCTGGACGTCGTCGGCCTGGTCTCGTCCGACGCCCGCGTCGAACGGGTGAAGACGTTCGGCGGGGACGCGGTCAATCGAAAGGACCCCCGATGGGCGTCGATCTTCACCCCCGTTCCCGACGATCCGGCTCAGGTCGACGCCTGGGAGAAGGCGGGGCATGAGTTCGTGGCCGAGGTTCAAGCCAAGGCCGGGGGGCCCATCGATTACGTCGTGTCCCACGCCGGCGAGCGCGCGTTCCCTCGCTCGTTCCAGCTGCTGGGGCCGGGCGGGGTTCTGACGTTCTTCGGGGCTTCTTCGGGCTATCGGTTCTCGTTCGTCGGCAAGTCCGGCGCATCGCCGACCGAGAAGATGCTGTTGAAAGGCGGCCTGCAAGCCGGTCGTTCGCTGATGGTGATGTACGGGCCCGGGGCCGACGACGGCATCGTCGACCCGGCGGCGATCGAGGCCATCGAAGTCGGGTGCGCGATGAAGGCGCGGGTGGTCGTCCTCGCCGACACCGTCTCCCAGCGAGAGTTCGTGAGCTCTCTCGGGTTCGGGGCCAGCTTCTCTGGCGTCACCAGCGTCGAAGAGCTGCGACGCAAGTTCGGCGACGACTTCGATCCTCCGGGACCGCTCATGCCGTTGCCGAACCCGTTCTCGGAGTCCGCGGCGTTCAAAGAGGCGGTTCGCCGGTTCAGCGATCGGACGCTCAAGCCGGTGGGTTCGGCCATCGGACCCATGCTGCGGACCTTGACCGATCGCCGAGGGTTGCCGGACGTGATCTTCGAGCGCGCGGGTCGAGACAGCCTGGCGCTGTCGACCGCGCTGGTGAAGCCGAACGTGGGTCGCGTGGTGTTCGCCGAAGACCTCGCGGGCAAGCGCTTCAGCTTCTACGCGCCCCAGGTGTGGATGCGGCAGCGGCGGGTGTTGATGCCCACCGCTGAAATCCGCGGCACGCACCTCAACACTTCTCGAGAGTTCGCCGATATGCAGTCCCGCATCGCGGCGGGGCTCATCGACGTCGTCGAGCCGCTCGTGCTGCCTCTCGAAGAGGTTGCGACGGCCCACCAAGCGATGTGGGACAACGAGCACGCCGGCGCGACCTACGTCGCCACCCATGGCCTGCCGCGCACAGGCCTGAAGACGAAAGACGAGCTGTATCGCGCATGGGCCATTCGCGACGCCGAAAAACGCGGCGTCGAAGTAACTCGTATCGACACCGGATCCGCGGGAGCACTCAAGTGACGATTCCTTTGACCGCCAAGCTGTCTTCTGTCGCCCCCCCGGGGCGCCTTCAACACAAGTCCGTCGTTCTGACGGGCGCGGCCGGCAACATCGGCCGTTTCATCGCTCGGCAGCTGCTCAACGAGGGCGCGCGGGTGATCATCACTGGACGCACCGAAAAGACGCTGGTGCGATTCGTCCGGGAACTGGCGGCGGAGGGCGTAGAAGGCCACCGAGTCATTCCGGTCGCCGCCGATTCCTCCAACCCGGAAGACTGCCGTCGGGTCATGTCGGAGGTCAGCCAGCGGTTCGGGGTTCTCGACGTTCTGATCAACAACGCCGGCGGCGCGGGGCCGAAGCGCAGGCTGGTGGACATCCCGTTCACCGAGGGCGACTGCCTGGCGTTCGACGAGAGCGAGACCATGCTCGACTCGGCGCGCAATCTGCTTGGCGGGCCATGGAACATGACCCGCGCCGCGCTTCCGGTGCTTGCGCAGGGAGCGTCAGTGATCAACATCTCGACGATCTTCAGCCGGACCCCGTACTTCGGACGCATTCCGTATGTCGTGCCGAAGGCCGGGCTCAACGCGCTGTCGGAAGGGCTTGCGGCCGAGCTGGGCGACGACCCGCGAGGCATTCGGGTCAACACGGTGTACCCGGGACCCATCCAGTCCGATCGGACCGACAACGTGTTCGAGGCGATGGATGGCCTGCAGAGCTTCGAGCCGGGTACGACGTCACGACAGTTCCGCGACCTGATGATCCTGCGCCGCAGCCCCGACAGCGAGGAGGGGACGTACCGATACGCGACCCCTGACGATGTCGCGTCGACCGTGCTGTGGCTGTCGACGCCGGAGTCGGCCGCGTTCTCCGGGCAGTCGTTCGAAGTGACGAACGGGATGCAGGTCACGACGGAGAGTCGCTCCGAGTTGGTCTCGTGGCCGGACAAGCGTCTGGTCGACCTCCGGGGATGGGTGGTTCTGGTGCTCGGTGGTCGCGATATTCAAGAGGCACTCGCTTTCAGCGCCCGGCACCTCGAGCACGGCGCCAACGTGGTGCTCGCGTTCCGCAGCCTCGAGTCGATGGACAAGGCGCGGCGGTACGTCGAAGCCAAGAACACGCCGCCGATGCATCTCATGCTCATGGACCCCCTGCGCCGGGACACCGTGGAGCGCACCCTGCAGTTCGTGGACGATCACTTCGGCCGCCTCGACGGGGCCATCGTCTTGCCCGAGGGCGGTCCCAACTCCCCGAGCTTCGGACTATCTACGGCGACCGACGAGCAGGTCGAGAAGTTCATCAGCGACGAGGTGGTGGCGCCGGTCGCGGTCGCGTCGGCGGTGGCCAAGCGGCTCAAGACGTGGTCGGCCCTCGATCACGCGCCGGCGATCACCTTCGTGACTCGCTCCGGCAAGAGCAACGCGATGCCTCTGCACCACATCAACCACGCGGCGGTCGAGCAGCTCATCCGCGTGTGGCGGTGCGAGGACGAGTACGCGGTGCGGAGCGGGGAGCAGCGCTTCGCGTGTCAGCCGAATCAGATCGTTCGGTTCGATAACGCGGAGGAAGACAGCCTCGCGTTTTGCGCCGCGTGGTCGGCCACGCTGACGAATCGGGTTCGTAAGATGGACGAGATCAACCTGTGGGTGCCGAAGAAGATCCGGCGTTCCACGGGCAAGTCGGCGATGCCGATGTCCATCCAGCGGGTGTTGCCTGGCCTTCACCAAGGCAAGACGGCGGTGATCACCGGCGGCAGCGTGGGTATCGGGCTCCAGCTCGGTCGCTTTTTGGCCCTGGCCGGGGTTCGAGTGCTTCTCGCGGCTCGGGATCCCAGCAAGCTGGAGTCGGCGCGTGCCTCGATCGTCGATGAGCTGGACCAGACCGGCTTCCCCACCGCCAGCGAGCGGGTATTCGTGATGGCCGGGGTCGACGTCGGCGACGAAAGCTCGCTGCAGCGCCTGTTCGATTACGCGGTCGCGCTGTTCGGCAACGTCGACATGCTGATCAACAACGCGGGGATCGCGGGCGCGGAAGAGATGGTCGTCGACATGAGCCTCGCGGGGTGGAACCGGACCATCGAAGCCAACCTCACCTCGAACTACTCCTTGATCCGGAAGTTCGCCCCGATGATGAAGGCGAACAAACACGGCAAGATTCTGAATGTCTCGAGCTACTTCGGGGGTGAGAAGTATCTCGCCGTGCCTTATCCGAACCGCGCGGACTACTCGGTTTCGAAGGCTGGACAGCGGGCCCTGGCCGAGATCATGTCCCGACACCTCGGCCCCGAGATTCAGATCAACGCGCTGGCGCCAGGGCCGGTTGACGGCCTCCGCCTTCGAGGAACGGAGCTGTCGCCGGGGCTGTTCATTCGCCGCGGCCGCTTGATCCTCGGCAACAAGCGCTTGAATCAAGTGCACGCGGCCGTGCTGAAGGCCCTCGACAGCGGCACGAGCATCGAGGAGCTGGTCGAGCGGCTTGCCGCCAACCGGATCGACGCGCTGAAGAGCTGGGGCGACGCGCCAGAAGCGATCCGCCGGATGATCCGAGCCATCGAACGCGGCACGCCGAACGCGGTGTCGACGCAATACGTGATGAACTCGGTGTTGGCGCCGAAGCTGATCGCGCGCCTCGACAACGGGGGCCTCGTCAGCGACCGACAGCTCATCGCGACCTTCGAAGCGCGATTCGTGGACGCCCCGGAGCCGTTCTTCGCCAAGGACGACGTTCAGGTCGAAGCGAGCAAAGTCGAGGAAGGGATCGTCAATCGGCTGCATCTGCGTCAGATGCCCACCGACGAGCAGGTCGCGCTGTCGACGGTGTTCAGTCTCGCCGATGAGCTGGTCTCGGGGGAGACCTTCCATCCGTCGGGGGGCCTCAAATTCGAGCGGTCGGTGACCGAGGGTGAACTCCTGCTGCGACCGGGCCAGGAAGAGCTCGCCAAGCTCCAGGGGAAGAACGTCGTCCTCATTGGAGAGTCGATGAAAGAGGAAGTCGTCGCCGTGGCGGAAGGCTTTGCCGCCGTCGGTGTCGCCAACATCGCGGTGCTGACCAAGACCGCGGCCACCGCCGACGAGATTCATCATCGCGTGTCTCGATTGGACGGCGTGTCGGTGACCGCGCGCAGCGTCGGCGACGACATCGAAGGCGGGCTCGACGCGCTGAAGAGCCATCTCGGAACGGTGGACATCGTGGTGTCGGTTCCGTTCGCCCGCCTCCCGCTCAACGCGCTGGCGGCGGGGGCGAACGAAGACTGGAGTCGGGTGTTGTCGCGCGACGAGTTCGCGGAGATGGTCAACGATCAGCTCACGCATCACTTCCGGATCGCCAAGAAAGCAGCGCTGTGGCCGCGGTGCGAGATCGTGTTGGTGACTCCCGATACGTCCCGTGCCTCCTCCCGTCAGGAGTTTGCGCTTGCCTTGTTCATCAAGAACTCGCTGCACGCGTTCACCGTGACCCTCGGCGTCGAGTCCGAACGACTGCCGACAGCTCCCGCCGTCAACCAGGTCCAGCTGACCCGGCGCGCCCGCACCGAGGAGCCGGGTACCGACACGGAGGTCGCGGAGGAGATGGAGCGGTTCGTGGGCGCGGTTCTGCAGTGCGCGCTCCCGTCACCGTCCCCGACTGAGAGCCGCTACTTGGCGCGCATCTACCGGGGCAACGCGGTCACCGTCTGACAACAATCGTCTGGGCACAGGATCCGCCGAGACCGTGCGAGTAGTGGTCACCGGCAGCGCCGGACACCTCGGAGAGGCCCTCGTTCGCAGCTGGACGTCGTCACCGGACGAGCCTAGCGCGGACGAGGGCGAAACCCACGATGCGATCGGCCTGGATGTGCTGGCCTCCCGGTTCACCGGTTACGTAGGATCGGTCCAAGACCGGGGCTTACTCGACCGGTGTTTCGACGGCGCCGACGTGGTCGTGCATGCCGCGACCCTTCACAAGCCCCATATCGACAGTCACTCGGAGCAAGATTTCCTCGATACCAACGTCGCCGGCACGCTCACCGTGTTGGAGGCGGCCCGCGGGGCAGGGGCGGCGGTGGTATTCATCAGCACGACGAGCGCGTTCGGTGCCGTGCTCCGGACTCGGCCCGACGAGCCAGCGCGTTGGGTGACCGAAGACCTGCGGCCGGTGCCTCGCAACATCTATGGCGTGACCAAGGTGGCGGCGGAGGATCTGTGCGAACTGCACCATCGGCAATTTGGCTTGCCGTGTTTGGTCCTTCGCACGTCACGGTTCTTTCCCGAGATGGACGACGACCCGGCGTTATCCACCGCATATGACGGTCTCAATCTGAAAGTGAACGAGCTGCTGTACCGACGCGTCGATCTTGCCGACGCGGTGCAGGCGGTCGAGTGTGCGGTGGCTCGGGTTCGCGATCTCGGTTTCGGACGATACATCATCAGCGCGACGACCCCGTTTTCCCGCCACGACGTCGAGGCCCTCGGCCGCGACGCGCCGGCGGTAGTGAAGTCGTACTTCACCGACTTCGCGCCCGAGTATGACCGGCGCGGCTGGACGATGCTTCCTCGCTTGGACCGCGTCTACGACAATGCCCGCGCTCGTACCGAGCTCGGTTGGGCCCCGCGGCTCGACTTTCGTGAAGCGCTCGATCGATTGAAGCGCGACGACGATCCGTTCTCATCCTTGACCCGGCTTGTAGGGAGCAAGGGATACCATCGAACGTCCGTCGGCGAACGCGGTTAATGGTCGGGTTTTCACAAGTATCGTATTCTTCGAAACGGACGCCGAGTAACGTTCCCTGTCGCCGTTCGTAGCCCGAGAGGCTAAGCCTGTCGCGGCTGAGGTTTGTCTTGCACGATAGCTATTTCCATCGGCGTCATCTCGGCGCCTTCTCGTCGATCGGACGGGGAAGCCCGCCACTCGCGGAACGCTTCTTCACGTATTACGGCGCGGTATTTGCGGACGGCGCGCTCTCGGTGCGCGAGAAAGACCTGATCGCGCTCGCGGTGGCTCATGTCGTGCAGTGTCCATACTGCATCGACGCGTACACGAAAGGCTCGCTGGAAGCGGGTGCCGACCTGGACCAGATGACGGAAGCGGTCCACGTGGCGGCGGCGGTCCGAGCCGGCTCCACGCTGATGTACGGGATGCAGATGAGAACCCAGGCGGGGCAGATGCAAATGGGCGCCCCGGCCCCGGCGCCGGTCGATGCATACTTCGACCGCGGGCAGGTCGACGCGTTGACCGCCCTCGGCGATGGCGCGCGGGCGCTGGCGGAGCGCCAGCGGGCCTGGGATGAGTCGGTGTTCGCCGATGCCGCCCTGGATACCCGGGAAAAGGGGCTGATCGCGCTCGCCTGCGCCCACGCGATCCAGTGTCCGTACAGCATCGACCGAGCCGCTCGTTCGCTGAAATCGCAGGGCGTGAGCCTCGAAGAGATGACCGAAGCCGTCCATGTCGCCACCGCCATTCGCGGCGGGGCGTCGCTGGTGCACGGCATTCAGATGCTCGAGAACGTCGATTCCCAGGATGGAGTGAGCGCATGACCGCGTCGATTCAGCTGCGAGTGATCACCGAAGAAGACGTCGTCGGACCGAAGGCGACCCGAAGCCTGCGGGTTCGGCGGCTGCCTCTCGCGCCGCCGGATGAGCAGCTGCGGGTGCTGTCGACGGCGTCGACCCGCGTGGCGTCGCTCGACTTCGATGCGGCGCTCCGCGATGCCGGGTGGCCAGCCCTCGACCGAAGCTCGCTGGAGATCTTTCAGATCAACCTCGGCAAGCTGTGCAATATGACCTGCCGACACTGTCACGTCGATGCAGGGCCCGATCGAACCGACGCGATGATGTCGCGGCAGGCGGTGGACGCGTGTCTCGAGGCCCTCGACAAGACCGACGCCCACACCGTGGACTTGACCGGGGGCGCGCCCGAGCTGCATCCCGATTTTCGTTATCTGGTCGATGAAGCCCGCCGACGAGGCAAACACGTCATCGACCGATGCAACCTGACCATCCTCCTCACTCGCCGAATGACCGACCTGCCCGAGTGGCTTGCGGAGCGAGAAGTGGAGGTCGTGTGTTCGCTGCCGCACTACGGCGAGCGCAACACCGATGCCCAGCGAGGCGACGGAACATTCGAGAAATCCATCGTCGCGCTGAAACGTCTCAACGCGGCGGGTTACGGCCAAGGCGACCCGAAGCGAGTGCTCACCTTGATGAGCAATCCGGCGGGCGCATTCCTCAGCGGGAACCAGGCGAACATGGAGCGCGAGTGGAAGCGGGCCCTAGAGCGTCGATTCGGCGTGACGTTCGATCGGCTGTTCGCGCTCAACAACATGCCCATCAGCCGATTCCTGGAGTGGCTACTGGAGACCGGCAACCTCGAGGCGTACATGCAGCGGCTGACCAACGCCTTCAATCCCGCCACCGTGCAGGGCCTGATGTGTCGCAACACCATCTCGATCAGCTGGGATGGCTACGTGTACGACTGCGACTTCAATCAGATGCTGGACATGAAGGTCGGCCGTGGCGCGGCCATGCGCATCGAAGACTTCGATCCCGAGACCTTTGCCGCCGAACGCGTACGCACGGCGGCCCACTGCTTCGGATGCACCGCGGGAAGCGGCAGCTCCTGCGGGGGAGCGACCACCTGATGGATACACACGACTCGGTACGCGAATACTACGGCTCCGTCCTCAAGAGCAGCGATGACCTGAAGACCAACGCGTGTTGTGTCGCGGAGTCCCCGCCGAACTGGCTCCGGCCGATGCTGGGCAACATCCACGACCACGTTTCGAGCCGGTTTTACGGATGCGGCTTTCCCATCGCGGAGGCCGTCGACGGGGCGACCGTGCTCGACCTCGGCTGCGGCACCGGACGCGACGTTTACTTGTTCAGCCAGCTGGTCGGCGCCCATGGCTTCGTCCACGGTGTCGATATGACGCCCGAGCAGCTCAAGGTCGCCCAGGACACCGTCGGCTGGCACATGGATCGCTTCGGATACAGCAAGCCGAACGTCGCGTTTCATCACGGGTACATCGAAGAGCTGAAGTCGATCCCGTCTGCCAGCGTAGATCTGGTCATCTCCAACTGCGTGCTCAACCTGAGCCCCCGCAAAGACCTGGTGCTTGCGGAGGTGTTTCGGGTCTTGAAGCCAGGGGGCGAGTTTCTGTTCAGCGACGTGTTCGCGGACCGGCGGCTTGCGGCGTGGATGGCCAAAGACGCGGAGTTGCTCGGTGAATGCCTGGGCGGCGCCCTATACAAAGGGGACTTCTTCAGCCTTGCCCGCCGGGCAGGCTTCGTCGACCCGCGCGTGTTGACGTCGTCCGTCCTCGAGATTCGCAATGCGGAGGTTCAGCGCAAGATCGGCGCGGCCAACTTTGATTCCGAAACCTACCGGCTGTTCAAGCTCGAAGGGCTGGATGACCGCTGCGAGGACTACGGGCAGATCGCCTGCTACCGGCGAGAGATCCCTCACCTGGGTCCGGTGTTCAAGCTCGACGATCACCACCTGTTTGAGCTCGACCGACCGGAGCGCGTATGTGGAAACACGGCGGCGATGCTCGAGCAGACGAGATTCGGGGCGCATTTCGAGGTCGTCGGCGACAAGCGTGTGCACTACGGGGTGTTCGACTGCGGCGCGACGATGGCCGCTCAGCAGTACGGAACCGCGCCGGCTGCTTCGGCGACGACAAGCGCGTGCTGCTGACCCTCGCCTTGCGGGTATGAGGCGCGCGGTCGCGTCCGGGCGGCGGGCGATCTCGGGTCACGGGTTATCTCGGGCGAGACGTCGGCGGTGGCGTGTGCTTAGGTGCCGTGATGCCGAAACCCACTCTCCCGCCGCTGCCCGACAACCTGGTCGAAGAGCTCAATCTTCAGCGGGGCGGCTACAATGAGATGATCGACCTCCGCTTCGTGCGGGCCAGCTACGAGGAGTTGGTGGCCACGGTTCCGGTCAACGCTCACCTACTGCAGCCGTACGGCCTCGTCCACGGTGGTGTCTACGCGAGCATCGCCGAAACCCTGGCCAGTACGGCGGCCGCGGTTCATTGTCGGGCCGACGGCCGGTCTGTCGTCGGTCTCGAGAACACGACGTCTTTCTTGCGAGCCACGCGCCGCGGAACCTTGACGGGGCGGGCGAAGCCTCTGCAAACCGGCCGGCGGTCTCATGTCTGGGAAGTCGAAATCACCGACGACGACGAGCGCCTGGTCGCGACGGGACGAGTGCGGCTGTTGTGCCTGGAGGAGGGGGCGGCCTTGGCCGGCAAGGCGCTCAAGGTCTGAGGGGCGTGGTCGCGCCATCGGAGGGCGGAGCGCGCTTTGGGGGGACCGAGAGATCTCGGATCGCGCCGCGAACGGCCTCGAGCAGAATGCGCTCCTCGGGGAGCTCCGCGCGTTCGATGGCCGCCTTGAATCCCTCGAGACGGAATCGGGAACGAACGTAGGGATGCCGAGCCACCAGGGGATTGGGTCAGCTGGGCGCCGACAGATCTTCGGCGACCTGCTCGATGGCGTCGAGCAAGTCTTCGATCGTGGCCTCGGTCGTGGCGCCGTTCATGACCGTCAGTCGCAGATAGTGTCGCTCGCCGAGCATCGTTGAGGTGATGTGAAACCGCTTCGACTTGAGTAACCGCTCTCGGATCGCCGGCTGAAGGGCGTCGTCATCTCGGTAACGGAAGCATAGGATGTTGCTCTCGGGGGTGTAAGGAACGCTGAAACCGGGTCGGGCGGCGATCAAGGCCGCGAAGCGCCGCGCCGCCGCGTAGCGGTCGTCGACGAAATCGCCGAGGGCGTCTTGGCCCCGCCACGCCAAAGTCAAGAAGACCTTCAGGCTCAGCGAGGCCTTGGTGCACTCGACGGCCCGCTTCATGGGGCTGTACGACTCACCGTCGTCGTCCCAGGCGAGGTAACTCGCGTCTTGTCGAAACGCGCGCGCGAAGTCCGCGGCGTCTCGCAGCAGAACCGCCGCGCACAGCACCGGGACCTGCATCATCTTATGGGTGTCCCAGACGATGGAGTTCGCAAGCTCGATCCCGTCGAGCCAGCGCCGAGATTGGGGCGCGAGGAGCGCGGTCGCGCCGTGGCACGCGTCGGCGTGAAACCATATCCCTCGCGCTCGGCACAGCTGTCCGATCCGGCGCAACGGGTCGTGAAGGCCGGTGGCCGTGGCGCACGCGTTGGCGATGAGGGCCATAGGGCGCCGGCCGTCGGCTTCGACCTGAGCGAGGACGTCGTCGATTCGATCGGGAATCACGACCCCGAGGGCGTCGGTGGGCAGGCCGTAGATCGCCTGGGCGCCGAGGCCCAAGATGGAGACCGCTCGTGCGCACGAGTAGTGCGATACCGCGGGCGCGAGGACCGCCAGATCGCTCGGGGTACCGGTTTGCCAGGCGTTGGGGGCGATGCGGGCCCGCGCCGCGAGCAGGCAAGTGAGGTTGCCCAGGGAGCCGCCGTGGGTCAACACACCGCCGGCGTGATCGCGTTCTGGTTCGCCGGGGAACGGCTGCTCGGGCCAGCCGACTTGCCGCAGCATCCAGTTGATCACCGACAGCTCGAGGGTCGCGGGCGCAGGACCCATCTCGTAGATGGCCATCGGGTTATTCAGGACCCCGTTGATCACTGCGGCCAGGGTGCCTGGAAAGTCGGGAACGGAGACCTGGTGGCCGATGAACCGCGGGTGATGCATCTGTACGGAGTAGGCGAGGTAGGCCTGGAGAAACGCCTGGAACGCGGTCCGGTCCATCCCACCCTTGTCGATCCAGTCGTCGACCTGCAGCGCCCGACGGACCTCTTGGATCGGCGCGAAGCCGGTGGCGGGGATTTCGCCGCGCCGCGCCCGCTCGACGTGGGCGAACAGCGCGGTCACCGCGTCGTGGGTGGTTTGCTCGAAGACTTCGGGGTCGGTCAGGGCGATGGGCTCGGACACGGCGTACTCCTTATTCGATGGTTCGCAGAAGGTTGAGGTTGGCGAGCAGGGCCACACATGCGGTCTCGACCCGCAGGACGCGGTCGCCGAGGCTGACGGCGGCGAAGCCGGCCCGGTCGAAGGCGTCGATCTCGTGCTCGATCCACCCTCCTTCGGGGCCGATCGCCAACGCGACGGAAGCGTTCTTCGGCCGCACGTTGGCGAGCGGCCTCGGCGCTCGGGGGTGAGCCAGAAGCTTGAGGTCGGCGTTGAGCCGAGGCGCGACATCCTCGATGAACGGTTGAAACCGCATCGCGTGATCGACCTCCGGAAGCCGGGTACTGCCGGCCTGCATCAGGCCGTCCAAGATCAGGGACCGGTGGACTTCGGGCTGCAGCAGAGGGCTCGACAGATACGGCTGGGCGACCCGCCAGCTGCGCAGCAACGTCAGCCGGCCGATGCCGAGGGCCACGATCTCGGGCAGCAGCTTCTTGAGCGACTTCGGTCTAGGAATGGCCAGAATCAGATGAATCGGGGGCCGGTCGGGAGGCGGTGCGGTCCACTCCACCTCG
>JANQQN010000470.1 GCA_028289325.1 Myxococcota bacterium
CCCGACAATCCGCTCGGGCGAGTGATGTCCGAGCGGCAGGTGGAGACGATCCTACGGTGGGGGGAGCGCACCCAGATCCACATCGTCTTCGACGAGATATACGCCCTGTCCGTGTTCGGCTCGACCCCGTTCACCAGCGCGGCGTCGCTGCGTCCGACCCTTGGCGACCGCGTCCACATCGTGTGGGCCTTCTCCAAAGACTTTGGCGCCAGCGGGCTGCGGGCGGGGGTGCTGCTGAGTGAGAACGAGCAGGTGATGCGGACGGCGTCGACGCTGTCGTACTGGGCCGCGTGCTCGGGCCACACCCAGTACCTTCTGTCGGAGGTCATCGCCGACGACGTTTGGCTCGACGGATATCTATCCACCTTGCGGTCCCGGCTCGCCGACGTCCACGGCGAGGTCGTCGCCGGGCTCGGCCGCTTCGGGGTCGAGGTCATCGACGCCGACGGAGGAATCTTCGTCGTCTGTGACTTGCGTCCGTTCCTCGACGCCTCGACCTTCGAGGCCGAAGACGCGCTGTGGCGCGAGCTTCTGAGTGTAGCGCAAGTCAACCTGACGCCGGGCTCGTCGTGCCGGATCGCCGAGCCTGGCTTCTTCCGTCTGTGTTACGCCACCAGCCCCCGGCCCGCGGTACGGGAGGGGGTCGAGCGGATCGGCCGCTTGCTGGCGAGTCGACAACGGAAGGGTTGATCGATCGCCGCCATGCCGTCACGGCCGAGGGATGAGGGTGATGTCGACCGAGTCCGGGGGACCCTCCGCATTGCGCGCCGCGGCCACGGCCCCTGCGGCGCCGACGGCAATGACCGCGAACGCCGCCCACACCCACGGTTTCGTCCACCACGGCGGCGGCTCGACCATGGGACGGGTGGCGGTCTTTGGCGCCGGCCACGGTAAGAGGGCGGGGGCCAAGGTCGATGGGTTTCGTTCCGGCGCGCACTGCAGCAGCGCCTGGATTCCCGCTTCGACGTCGAGACGAGTCAGCGGAACCCGCTGCGCCGGCCGCTCATCGAGACGGAGGACCACGGCGCGGGTCGCGGTCGCGGTGGCGTCTCGGACCCCGCCGATCCGCAGTTCGGCGAGCAGGACCGAGTCGGACTCGGCCCGACGAGCGAGCAGGGCCATGACCTCTCGCCGGGCCTCGGGGACGCCGAGCCAGGATTTGACGTCGGCGATCTGCGCCACCTCGGGGTCGACCGGGAGGCGGGCCCGAACCACGGCTGAGCGAGTGGGGGTCAGCTGAATCGTGGTGTGAAACGACTGCCGCTCGGGCGCGGTGATGCGAACCAAGTGTCGACCCGCGGGCAGGTCGATGAGCCGAAGCGGAGCCCGCCCCACGGGGCGGCCATCGACGAACACTTCCGCGTCGGGGGCGGGCTCGATCAGCTCCACGACGAGGGTGGAGCGCGGCCCGGGATCGCCCCGGAGCGCCGCGAGCTCGGCCCGCACCCGCGGGGCATACCGGGTCGGTGGGGCCCGGATGTCCGGCGCGAGCTGAAGCGCGCGTCGAAGCCGGGCTTGCGCGGCGTCGACCCGACCGCGGGCTAAGAAGATCGCGCCGGCGAGCAAGTGGGCCTCGGCCATCATGCCGATCGCGCCGGGGCTCTGGCTGGCCGCGGACAGTTGGGCTGTGACCTGGGCCGTCAGATCGAGGGCCGCGGTGGCTTCGAGCTCCCGAAACCGCTCGAACGCGCGCTCGAGGCGCACCCGAGCTTCGAGCACGGACCGCTGTCGCTCCGCGCGGCCGCCCTCGCCGACGAGCGCCTGGCGAGCCTCGGCGACGGACAGCAGGCTCAGCCGGTCGCCGACCACGGCGCGGACCTGTCCCTCCGCCGGGCTGGCTTCGCGCTGTAGCCGCGGATCCGCGGAGGTGACGACGAGCAGGGTAGGGCCGGTCGGCTCCGGGCACGCTCCGACGAGGAGCATCCAGACCAGGGACAACGGGCTCATACGGCGAGGGTGGCCGATGTCGCGGACCCGGTCGAGTCCTGTCGGACCGGTGGGGCCCGGTGCGACTCGACGCTATGGGTCACGCCCCCTGGGCGAAGGTCAGGGCTGAGGAGAGTTCGCGGTCGGCGGGTTGGTGTCGACGGCCTTCGCGACCTGCGAGCCGCGCCGCCGAGACACGAAGAGGCTCCGGTAGCTGACCAGCTGCTCGTCGAGTCGGGCGACGACCAGGATCTTGTTGAGGCCTTCTTCCAGCCGCAGCGGAACCTGGAACGGAAGACGGACCGCCGATTCGTCGGGCGCCGACCATTGGTCGCTGCCTTCGGCTTTCGAGCCCTTGGGACCGCTCGCGAAGTACACCTTGTCGTCGTTGAGGAGGACGTACATGTCGCGGAGGCTGCGGCCGGTGATCGTTCCGTTGAGCAGAACGGTGTCTGCGGACACCACGCTGCCGGCAAGCTGCCCGTTCAGGGAGATCGTCGGCGGCCGCCGCGTCGGATAGTAGGTGACTTGCGCCGCCGTGGTCTTCCGCGCCCGGCCCAACCGGACCTTGTCTTTCGCGACCCACCCGCGCAGGCCTTCTTGCAGCTGGACTTGATACATCGCGCCGCTGCGCGCGGTGGCTTTCAACGTCTGCCCGTCGGCGATCTCGGCGATGACCGGGGCGTCGGTGCCGGCCCAGGCCCTGACCACGGCCGGTCGCTTCGAGGTGACCGTGCGGTTGAGAGGGCTTACCATGGTCGACTTCGCATCAACGGCGGTCAGATGGATCCGGTCTTCGATCCACTCGTTGGTGCCTGCGTCGTAGATCGTCAGCTCGATAGGCAGGGTGTCTTGGCCGCTTTGCATTTCAGGCACGCGGAAGCGAAGCCGACCGACCTTGGTCTCCCCGGCCGCGATCTTGCCGACCGTGGCCCGACCTCGCTCCAAGAATAGGTCTTCCTTCGCGCCGGACTTGAGGCGCAGCGAGACCTCGTCGGCCGCGCCGGGGCCGGTATTGCTCACCAGCACCACGAATTCGACTCCTTCGCCGACCTCGAGTCGACCATCGCCGTCACCGCGCTCCGAGTCGTCGATGACGTAGTGATAGGCGAGCTGGGGGTGGGGCACATATCGGGTCACGACCGGAATCGTTCCCCCAGCGCCGGTGGGGCCGCGGTCGTCCTCAAGCTCCAGCTTCACGATGTCCGAACGCGAAGCGGCCTCCTTGGGGACCGTCGTCCTGACCTGCCACGTCTTTTTGCCCCCGGGCGGGATGTAGCCGAACATGAGCTCTCGCCCTTTGAAGGCGGGATGCTCCGAGACCAAAGTTCCGTGCACGCGATACATCGGGGCGTCGGACAGATTGCGAACGGTCGCCTCGACCAACACTCCGTTACCGGCTTCGATCTTGGCCTTGGGGTTCGGGATCGGCGTCACCTTCTTCGAAGCCTTGGCCGAGCCCGACTTTCCTTTCTTGGCGTCGGGTTCTTCCTTCGGAGCGTCGAGAAGCGATATCAGCACTTCAACCTTCGGTGGAACGAGCTCGGTGTCGTTGGGGCGCGCACGCCAGTCGACATCGAGCTCACCGAGCGCGTTGGCGATCTTCTGACCCTGCGCTGCGTTTCGACTCCGCATGAAGATCTTGCCGGCGGCGAGGGTTTTGGAGCGGCTGTTGGTGCCGGCGGCGACCAGCAGTTGGCGCGCGAATTGAATGGGATAATCCTCTCGAAACCCGTCGGCCGGAGGCTCCTTGTCGCCATCGTCATCATCATTGCGTTCGATGAGGTAGGTGAGCGAATAGGCCGGCTTCTCCTTGCGGACGGTCGGCTTGCCTGCCCGGTCGAGGTGCTTGTCGAGGTTGCGTTCACGGTGTCCGTCAGGCCGGTAGAACATGCGGACGCCTTTGTCGCTGACCCATGCGGGGTTGAGCGCGATATCCGGCTCGACCCCGGTATTTTGAATGGAGATGCCACCGGGGGTCAGGTATTGGGCGATGGTCAGCTTGAGGGCGGAGTTGTCGGCGAAGTCGTAGAGCACCTGCACCGAGCCCTTGCCGAACGTCGTTTCTCCGATGATCACCGCGCGATCCAGATTCTTAAGCGCGCCGGCGACGATCTCCGACGCCGATGCCGAGCCCTTGTTCACCAGCACGGCGATGGGTAGGTCGGAGTTCGTTCCCGACCACCGGGCTCGCTTGGGCTCTCGAAGCTTATTGCCGTATCCGACCGTGGTCACGATGTCGCCCGAGGTCAGGAATTTGTCGCTGACGCGGATCGCTTGCTCGAGCAGCCCGCCCGGGTTGTTGCGCAGATCGAGAACCAGCCCGTTCAGCGCCGCCGATTTGGCCTTCTTCGCCAGCTTTTCGAGCTGGGCTTCCAGGTCTTTGCCGGTGTTCTGCTGGAAATTTTTGATTTTGATGTAGCCGACGTTGTTGGACAGCAGACGGCTTTCGACCGACTCGATTTTGATCCGCTCTCGAACGATGGTGTAGCGACGGGCATCGGACCAACCCTTGCGATCGACCCAAATGGTCACCTTGGATCCTGGCGGCCCCCGAAGGAGTCGCACCGCCTCTTCGATGGCCATCGAAACCGTCGAAACATCGCCGATGCGAGAGATGACGTCGCCGGCTTTGAGCCCAGCGCGCGAAGCGGGCGTGCCGTCGAGCGGAGAGATGATCGTCAGCTTCGCGTCGCGGACGGAGATCACGATTCCCAGTCCCCCGAACTCGCCTTTCGTCGACGTCTTCATTTCCTGGAACGCGTCGGGCTTCAGCAGCACCGAGTGGGGGTCGAGGGTCGACAGAGCGCCGTTGACCGCCGCGTACTCGATCGCCCGCATGTCTTCTTGCTCGGGAAGCGTCTTCTCGAAGAACCGGAAGACCTCTCGCAGCTTGAGATTGATCTCCCAGAGGCTTTCGACGTCGTCGGTCTCGATCTGCTTTTCCTCGTCGATGACCCGGATCCGCAGGCGGCCTTGCCCGAGGTCTTCGACCATCACCTCGGCGATCTGACGCTCGATTTCGTTGAGCGCGGAAACCAGCATCTCGCGAGGGTTGATGCGGTCGGGCTCGACGTAGTTGTCCTTCACGTGGAGAGCGACATTGGAGAATACGCTTAGCGCCGAAATCCGATAGCTTCGCTCGCTGCCCCCGCTGGCCGCGCTCGCAAGCAGGCCCGATTCATCGCCCGCCGCCGCCAGAACATCTGCGAGCGGTGGCGTGGCCACGTCTGCGCGCAGGTGTGAAGTTTGGTATCCGCCCCAGGCTAGGACACCGCAGGCAGCGGCGAGGGCGATTGATCGGAGTTTCGTCATACGTCGTCTTGCCTTTGTCAGTTGGCTGCCAAGTCCACTCTCAGCGGCCCCGAATACTGAACCGTCGTGTCCAGCCCATTCATCCTTGCGTCGAATTCAAGCTGAGCCGCCTTTCCCACTCCATCGGGAATCATTATGTCGTATAGGAGCATGAAGCTGCCGGACAAGGTGCTTCGGATGTCGGATAGGATCAGCTCGAGCTGATTGATCTGCCCGCTCTGAATCGCGGCGAGGTCGAAGAACTCGCCGGCCGTGAACGCGGTCATCGACTGAATATCCTGGAACTTCTCGGTGCGGGTGAGCGTAATCCCGATGATGTCGACTCGAGTCTCCGGCCCTCCCGCCCGGTTGGAGGCATCGATGGCGTCCAGCGCTTCAAAAAACGCCAGGGCCGACTCGTCGACGCTGCCGGCGTGCTCGGCGGCCGTCAGCACCACGATGCGGCCGGCGTTGGCGCTCCCGCGCAGCATCTCCGCTGCCTCTCGAATCCCCGAGAAGAGGATCGAGCTGCCGCTGCCGGGGAGGTTCATTGCACTCTGTAGTCGGTCGACCACGTCGCCTCGCGACGGGCCGCCCTGAAACAAACCGCTCGAGTTGGGATTGGCCGAAGGAGAGTCATCGACGCCGAGCCGGGTGACGTCGCCTCCGAAGGTGACGACCCCGATTCGGTCTCGCTCCCGGAGCCCGCCGATGAACCCGGACACGGCCAGTTGGGCCTCCGGATTCTGTAGCAAGTTCGCACTGTCGGCGGCCGCCGACACGTCGACGACCAGCACCACGTCCAGCGGTCCAGCCCGAACGTCTCCATCGCGACCTCGGTTGGACGGCAGGTCGAGGGACGGCTCGGACGGCGCCCATGTCACGCCGTCGGCGGCGCCCAGCCCGTCGACCCGAAGGTTCTCAAGAGACACCATGTCGTGGGTGAGACCGCCCGAGAAGCACGTCTGGGGCGTCTCATCATTATCTGGACAGAGCCCGCGCCCGTCGATGCCGAAAGGCGCGACCAACACCGCCACGATGCCCGTCTCGCCGTCGGTGAGCGGGCGGTAGGCGAACGCGCC
>JANQQN010000504.1 GCA_028289325.1 Myxococcota bacterium
CCGCTTCCGAGTTGGTTCCTGACGAAGCTGTGGTTCCCCCCGCGTAGGCGGGAGCATCGCCCGAGGTAATCTCGAAGCTCGTGAAGTCTAGGGGCGCGGCCTCTGAGTCAACCGCGACCACCCTTCCCGCTTGGGCGGGAGCTGGCGGGCCGGAGGAACGCTCGGCATCTGGTGGCGGCGCGGGGGCAGGCTTTGGGGTCCGCGCGATCCGCCGGGTCCGAGGTCTCGCCGGCTGGGGGGCAGGCTCCGGTGGCGTCGGCTTCGGCGGTTCGGGCTCGGGTTCGAGCTCAACTTCGTACTGGAACATGACCAGCGCCTGGGGTGTCTGAGCCGGTCGACCGCTGGTCTGACTCCTGATGGCTCCGGCCGCCACCGCTACGTGCAACCCAGCTGCAACGAGCAGTCCCAGGGTCCAAACGCGCCCGGAGAACCGAGGTCGATGGACAGTAAAGACCTCCCAGCCGATGCCGCCCGGCGTGGGGTCTGAAACCTCGAGAGGCGGAGGACGGGCGTATTTCTCAGGCTCCGAGAACAGAACCGCTCCCGCGTTGGCGGGCAGGGGCGGAGAGCGAAAGGGCCTCATCGATCCCCCGGCGACTCGTGTCGCCGACCCGGCTCGTCACCCTTTTGGCGCCGGTGAGCTTCACTTTCAGGGGCGATGTCGCCGGGCGGATCTCGAACTGCGATGGTGCCGAAGGCAACGCGCTCGATCCCGCTCGTCTTGAGCGCGTCGAGAACCCCGATCACCCGGCGGTGCCGAACGTCGCCATCCGCCTGGATCACGGCCCGGAGCTTCTCGTCGCGCTCCAGAGCCGCTCGCGCTCGGTCGCGAAGCTCTTCGTCCGAGGCGGGCTGGCCGTCGATCACAAGCTGTCCGTCGGCAGTCAAGCTGACCGCGAAGATCGTCTGGACCTCTTCGCTTTGGGTGGCCACTGGCAGGTCGAGTGGAACTGCAGGGGCGACGACGAACTTCGCCGTGACGATGAAGATGATCAAGAGGACAAGGACGATGTCTACGAGCGGAGTGACGTTGATGCCTTCGATGATCCCACTCGGGGGAGGACTGGATGCCGCCACGACTCAGTCCCGTTCCTCAACCTGACTGGCAGACGAGTCTGCAGAGGCTGAAAAGTCCGGAGATGGGACTCCGTTGCCAACATCCCGAGATGCTGTCGCGTTCGAAGAAAGTGACCCGTCTTCCAGATAAGCAAGAATCAGGTTCTTCAGGGTCTCGGAGTCAGACATCATCGAGGCGATCTGACGTTGGAAGTAGTTGTATAGCGCTACGGCCGGGAGGGCGACGCCAATCCCGACCGCAGTGGCCACCAGGGCTTCGGCGATTGCGCTCATCACCTCGGCTGAAGCGACCTGACTCCCACCTGTTCCCGCCACCGAGTCGGCCTGCCCTAGCGCCTCGAAAGCCAAGATGACGCCGATGACCGTGCCGAATAGACCGATGAAGGGCGCGTTATTTCCGAGCGTGCCCAGGTACGCAAGGCGAGCTTCGAGCGCTTTTCGCTGCACCGACATTGCGCTGTCCATGCCTCTCTCAACGGCTCGAGGGCCCCGCGCAGCCAGCCGCAGCCCAGCCGCGGCGACCGAGGCGGCTACAGAGCGACGGTCTTCGAGCACCTCCGCGGCACGTGCGGCATCCCGCGCGCGAAGGTGTGCATCGAGGGTCGCCACCAGTCCTCGCAGTCCTTCGCTCTTCGAGCGGAAGACGACGAAGCGTTCGATCGCGATAGCCACGCTGCCGACCGAAAGCGCGAAGAGGAGCCATAGGACCCAACCGGCTCCCGAGGCAACAAAGAGATCCTTCAGGGCTTCGACGGTAGTCATGCTGCACCTCCCGACCGCGCGCGCTCGAGCGCCGGTCGTTTCGAGGGGATTTCGTCGCGGGGACCGCTTCGGACCCGGTTCAGCCGATAGCCTCCCGCCCTGCGCAGAAGCAGAAAGGGGACCCATCTGACCAGGAGTCGTATCGACAGGGGCAAACGTTCGACGATGTCCGGGTCAGCGTCGACGAACGTCTTCGACTCGATAAGCTCGAGCCCCGGCCTCCAGGCTTCGATTTCCTTCGGGTCGTCGCAGACCCACCGAAACCAGCTCTCTTTCGGAAGATGTCGCATAGCATCATGTCTCGCCTGTCCGGCGACCATGGCTCGATCCGTCGTGTCGAACACGAGCTCCGCCCCCGAGAATCGGTCGGCGATCTGGAGGACGGCTTGCTTTGCTTTTGAAGCTTCGAGGTAGATAAGCACAGCCTCGGAAACGAACATCCACGGACCGCCGGTGGCCAAGACGGGATCCATCCATTCCCGGTCGAGCACCGACCCCGCCAACATCGTGCGTCGGGCCCCATCCTCGAAGAACCGACGCCGTAAGGAAATGACGTCCGGCAAATCGAGGTCGAACCACCTGAGTCGCCCGTTATCGACTCGCTCGAAGCGGGTGTTCAGTCCACACCCAATCTCAACAACCGTTCCCGTCGGGCTCTGCCGCAAGAAGCGTTCTACGAATCGATCGAACATCCGCGTGCGGATCGAGGCGCCGAGAAGCGATTGGATCCCCTTCCACTTGCCGAAGTCGTATTCGAGTCGGTCAACGATCTCGACCGCCTTCTCATCTCGCAACAGGCCCCGCTTTTTCTTCGTTTCTTCCGCCCGTCCGAGCAGCGGGATCAGCAGCGTTTCTTGGACAGGCCCAAGCTCGACCTTGATTGAAGTCGACGCGTTCACATCTCACCCGTCAGTCGCGCCGAGTCACGGCCCGACGGAAGCAACACGTTGTCCGCGATCAAACACCCGAACGACGGCCACACCATGAGCGTGGTCGCCGTGGGAACCCGGAGTGCCGCGACCGGGGACCAACGTGATCCCGAATCGACGCAGCAGGCCCCCGAGTGGGCGCTCACTTGACGCTGGGCAACGTCCTCGAGACTGACCTGCTCTGACAGGACCCCGACATCGCGCTTTCGCTCCTTCCGATCGGTTCGGCCTTTCAGCCACGCGAATGGTTCCAGAAGGCTGTGGCCCGTGACTCCGGAGTAAGTCCAGCGCTGCCCATACACTGCAGAGCGGTCGTCGAGGGTGACCTTGCGGCGCGCGCGAACCCGGTTGGCGTAGGCCTTAGTAAACCTATGGATCTGGAGCCCGTTACTTGATGCCACGTCGCACCTCCTTTACCGAAGCCGCAATATGTCGAACACGATGCCGGGCGTCTGAATCGCGGGGGCTGGGGCCCCAGGACCCGTCACCCGGAGCATGGTCGTCGAGCCGAAGTCCGGGCTCGACTGATTCTCGTAGACGTTCCCGTCGATCTCGAAGAACGTGATGCCACCCGTCGCCAAGCTGTCGCGGGCCACCGGCGAAGCCGAATCGGGCTGGGTCAGGTCGATCTCGTAGGTCATCCAGCCCTGGAGGCCGAAGAGTCCGAAGCCCGTGGTATCGCCCGTGATCGGGAAGGTCTCGGTGTCGAGCACCCGAACGAAGATCGACGAGCCCTCGCCAGGAACGACGCCTCCCGTGGGTCTGCCGGTCAAGTCGTTCAGCGCGATGGTCGTCGGCTCCGGATCGCGGCTGTTGGCCGCAAGGCGAACCAAGCATGGAGCAGGCGCCTGGGTCTCGCTGATGGCGTGGTTGCCCGCGACCCACGGATCGGTGAGGAACACGATGTCCCCATTGTCCAGCGTGCTCGCGTAGCTGAGTCCGCCGCAGGGGGCCGTCTTCCTTTCGATCGTGGCGGTCGAGGGATTGAAGAACACGATCTGTGAGAAATCCGAGACCGTCTCTTGTTGGAGGTCGGTCCCGTAGGTGGCGAAGATGACCTCGTCACCTCGCACTTCCCCGGGCGTAGTCAGGAAGGTGGGCTGGTTCGGATCGAGAAGGTCGGAAACGTTGATTCGCTGGACGATCTCCATGGCCTCGAGGTCGAGCTCAACGATCTGGGCCGAGAGAAGGTCGATGACGAAACCCCGATCTGGTCCATCGAAGACGATCTGCTCTCCAAAGAGCTGAACGGCAGGCGGTTCGCTCAGGAGGACCCGATCCACCTCCTGGACGAAGCCATCCTGGATTCGGTATTTCGTGATCTCGGAACGCTCTCGACTGGAGGTATAGAACTCTCGGCGGCCCGGGACACCGTGCAGGATGCCGGTCCCCCCCGCTTCGAGAGCGTTACTCAGGTCAACGGAACCGGATGTGATGTCGTCGGTGAAGACGACGAAGAGGTTGGTCTCGAAGTTTTCGTCGACGATTCCCAGCCCGATGGCAAATTCGGGATCTCCGACCTCAAGTCGGGTCTCGTTCGCGTCGTCGCCGCAGCCGAACCCGAGCCCCAAGGCGATGGCGCTCACGAGCAACATGGAGGCAGAACGATTGTGCCGTCGTGTACAACGCATCATTGTAGTTCCTTTCTCAGTTAGCCTCTGCCAGGCGAGGGCGCCGTGAACGACGCCGTCATTCGAAAGAAGAATGCACGCCCCGGCCGTTGGACGCCGAAGAAGTCGAACGCCCTCTCGTCGGTCAGGTTTTGCCACTCGCCTGTGAAGCTCAGGTCGAGGACGTCGCTTCGAAGTCGATAGGTAAGACCCGCGGTGTGGATGAGTTGGCGGTCGACGGTCGGCTTGAACGCGGGGTTGCCCGCGCTCTCCCAGGTGCGAAAGAACTCATCCACGAATCGCGTGTTCCAGAAGAAGGCGATCTGATCATCATTGGCGACGACGTTGGGCAGTTGCACTCGGCCGCTTCCATTGATCAAAAAGTAGGGCTGGTTCGGGATACGATCGCCTTCGAAGAGCCCAAAGGCGCCATCAGCAGAGGTATTCCGAAAGTCGAAGTAAGTCACGTTCGTATCGATGACAAAGTAGTCACCCGGTGAGGTCCAACCAACCTGGGCCTCGACGCCGATTGAACGGGCGCTGAAGACGTTCTGATAGTTGAAGAACCGGTCGTTCCCGAGGAGCGCGATCAGCTGGTCGGTTTCACGAAGGAACCCGTTGATTTCGGAACGCCAGGAGCCGGACGGTTGGTCGTCGAGAGCGAAGGTCAGGCCGAGATTCACATTGTGACTGATTTCCGGATCGAGCTCAAGGTTGGGTACGATGAGCACGCCGTCGCCGAAGGTTTCTTCCGGGGTTGGAAGCCGGGTGGCGAACTCGTACGACGCCTTTCCGTAGAGCCAATCCGTCCAAGTGTATCGAAAGGCGTTGCCGATACCGAAGCGCGCCGTCGTACGGTCGATTTCTCGAAATCGACCGGCCGAAAGTGGCTCTTCGGTATTGAGGTACTGAACATAGCTCTTCAAGAAGAAGACGTTCTGAAGCCGATCAGAAAAGAGATTCATTTCGTACTCGAGCCCGCTCACCAGGTTGAGGAGATCTCGGTCCGCCTCGAGGGGGTCTCGTCGATCGGTTTGGTTGTCGAGCCGCTCGTCTCCGGTCTGGCTCGTAAAGGTCGGCGACACCGAAAGCCTCAGCGCATGCTGAGCATTGAGCTGCCAAGTCAGATTGAGTCGACCGAAAAGCCCGTGCTGCCACAGCACTTGATCGGTAGGCGCCGGTGGAATCTCGCCGGGGGTTGGACTCTCGGGAATGCGACAGATCCCGAACCAGCTATACTCGCAGAGGCTGACGTCGATGAACTCGGTCGCCGAGTACGAGTATCCGCCGATGACCTCGATGCTTACGGCGTCCGACAGCTTATGCTCATAGCGGATCGTTCCACCCGCGCTGAACTCGCTCGACTCGACCTCGCCGTAGGGCAAGGTCATGACGACGTTGTTTTGAATCTCGTTTGAGAAGTCGGCGAGAAAGCCCCGCACTATCAGGCGGTCGGCCCATGGGCGGTCGACGAAGCCGAACTCGAGGTTCCCTCCTCCCGCCCGATAGGCGTCATGAAAGCGGTAGACATTGGCAGGAATTGGGTTGCCTACGTCGTTGGGAACCTCGACGTCGATGTCGTAGTCGTTATCGGTGACGTCGAGAAAAGCCGATCCCCGCGCGAAGAAGCCGCTCGGGTCGTCGAGCGTTCGAGCCGAGACAGCCAGTCGATGGGTGTTGAAGGCTCCTGCGAGGTACGAAACCGAAGCGGCGGTCCCAGCCAGGTCGTTACTCGTGACGAGGTTGACCGCGCCGCCGAGAGCGTCGGCCCCGAACCGAATGGGGACCACGCCCCGGTAGGCCTCGACTCGTTCGACGAGGGCGACCGGAACATTGGCGATCCCAAAGGTATACCCCGCCAGCTCAAGCGGTACGCCGTCGAGAAAGAACCGGACCTGGTCGCCGGACAGACCATTGAGGGAAAAGGTCGCGTTGGAGCCCAACCCTCCGGTACGGCGCACGCTGACACCTTGCGTTCGCGCCAAGACCTCACCGAGGTCGGCGGTCTGTTGCTTGGCCTCTTCGACCTCGATGACCTGGACGGCTTGGGCCGACCGGCGCAATTGTTCCGCCTCGGACTGGCCTTGCACCGTCACTTCGAGCGCCCGCCCAGTTTCGCTCGGCAGAAGCCGAATAACGGGGTTCGCGGCCTGTTCGGCGGCCACGGCGACGGGTAAGGACGCCTCGCCGACGCCCGGGGCCCGAATCTCGATTACGTAAGGCCCCGGCGGGAGCCCGTCGAAGGTGAACTGGCCGTCGGCGTCCGTTCGCGTTTCGCCGACGGGACCGGTGGCGCCCGAGAGCGCGACCGGCACTCCGACCGCGGGCGCGTCCGTCGAACCCGACATGAAGACGCGCCCCAGGATCGAGCCAACGGGGGGAGCTTCGGGCAGCTCGAAGACGTAGCGATACCGGATCCTTGAACGCGCGGGCGTCCCGTTGAGTAGAGCAGGTTCGAATCGAAAACCCAGCGCCGCGGTCCGAGCGGCTTCATCGAAGCCGAAACCCGCCGGTTCGACGACTTCCGCATCCGACACGCTGCCGTCAGCATCGACGGTCAACGTCAAGACGACCTCGCCTTTACGCCCGGCTGCGAGCGCATCCGGTGGGTACTCGGCCTCGACAGCGCCGATGAGCTTCGGCGGACGGGTCTCGGTGGTGGCTACGCGGTCGGGTTGGGTCGCACCCGTTTCTGTTTTCGGAGGGTCTTGGGGGGCCGCATCGCCCTGGGCCTGGCTAGTTCGTGGCAGCAGCACGAGGTGGACGAGCGCGAGAATCAGCCACCCAGCAGACGCCAGGCGGTTCGCTAAGTCGCGCAAACGATGGCTGGGTCGATGATGCCGCAATTCTGCGAATGCAATGCAGTACCGTTTATCAAGTAGTCAACGGACTTCTAGAGCGCCCAATTGGGGACGAGGCGCAGACGGATAGTCAGCCCCCGCGTAGCGAGGTGCTCCGGATGCGGCTTTGACAGGTAGATCAGATCCTTCGTCAGGCGTGCGAAGACGAGGCTCCGAGCCCCAGAAGGTACCTACGCGTGTACGCCTACCACCCGCTAGGTCAGGCACATAGTTCCAAGTCAGCGTCGGCCGCGCACTCGCGCCGGTCCATGGGGCATGGAAGCCCAGCGGACCCCGTCGGCAGCGAGGACCATTAGACGTCACTGGAGTCCGGGACCTCGGCGGCAGGCGAGACGAGCCAGCAGAAGGTCGTCGTCAGTTGTCGTCGCGAGAGCGCGCCCGCGCGCTCTTCAGGCGGTCGATGGCGAGGTTTATTCGCGCGGAATCACCGTCGACGGTCGCGGCAAGGGCAAGACACGTTTCGACGTTCGCTAGCCCCGCCTCGATCGCCGTGGCGATGAAGTCGAGGTCTTTGGGCCGTCCGGCGAACACCTTGCTCACCAAAAGGTCATGGATGTCCAAACACCAGCCGGTTACACCACGGGTGCGCGGTCCGGACACCTCAACCAGGCGATCCTCCCAACCCGCCGCCAAGGTCGCCGCACCGGGGCCAACACCTTGGGCGTAGTAACCGAAGCTCTTGTGAAACGGTGACTCTTCGCCGATGGACCCATCGATGAGATCCCAACGGTCCGGATAGTTGCGCGGGTAGACATCCGCGTCCATCGACACGAGTAGGGCCTTCGGAGCGTCGGGGAAGGACCCTAGAATCGACTGGCTACCGATGATGATGAGCTCATCATCTTCGGCGATCGAGCCCGCCGCACGAATAACGTGCTCCAGCTGAGCGCGGTTCATTGCTCCCTCTCGCGGACCTCAGCCCAGATCGCCCAACGTTCGCGAGGCGGCAGCTCTCCGGCGAACGGGGAGGTGGAACGGAGCGTTCGCGCCTCTTCGGTATCAGCGGTCAAGACGGCGATGAGGTCTTCGCGGCGGCCGTCGAGGAGCTGCCGCCATCGCTGAAGATGCGGTGTCGCTCGCCCCTCGCCCTCGCTCCACCGACTGGCCCGCGCCCGCGCTCGATCCAACATCGCGTCATCGAGGCGCTCGACGACCGCCTGATGATACGCGAGCGAACGGAGCTCGCCGATGCGGTGCGGGTCCATTGGTAGACCTTACCTTCCTTCTTCCTGGGACCGAATTCCGGTAAGGCCCCCGTTCAAACCGTGCGTGCGATTTGCCCGCACACGGCTTACCAAAG
>JANQQN010000322.1 GCA_028289325.1 Myxococcota bacterium
AGCTCCGCGCCCGCCACGCCCCGCTGCGGCTGGAGGTCCTCAGCTTTCAGCCGGACTACGTGTCCGAGCGCCTCAACGACCTCGGGGGGTCGCTCATGCTGGGCATGGCCATCGTCGCCGCGATCCTATTCTTGTCGATGGGGTTCCGACTCGGCCTGGTCGTGTCCACCGTCGTCCCGCTCGTCGCGCTGAGCGCGCTTGGTCTGTACGCGACCGCGGGCGGCGTTCTGCATCAGATATCCGTCGCCGCCCTGATCATCGCCATCGGCATGCTCGTCGACAATGCGATCGTCGTGGCGGAGAACGTGCAGCAGCGCCTCGACGCCGGCGAGAGCCGCACCCAGGCCGCCCTCACCGCGATCCACGAGCTGGCCTTCCCGCTGTCCACGGCCACCGCGACGACCCTCGCCGCGTTCATTCCGATGTACGCGTCGTCGGGCCCGACCGCCGACTTCACCCGCTCGATCCCCCAGCTGATCATGCTCACCTTGGTCATCAGCTACGCGTTCGCGATGACCTTCACCCCGGTCATGAGCATCATCTTCCTTCGGCCCCGGTCGGCGACCGGCCGTCGTCGGCTCGACGCGGTGACCGAATGGGCGGGCCGCACGGCCACCCGCGGACCCTGGCGAGTCACGGTGGCCGCGCTACTGGTCGTCAGCCTGTCCGGCTTCGCGGCTCAGTTCATCGATAAGTCTTTCTTCCCCGCGTCGGGTCGCAACCAGTTCGTGATCGAGCAGATCATGCCCGAAGGCACGCATCTCGACGAAACCGACGGGACCAGCCGAAGACTCGAGCGATTCCTGATCGCCCACCCCCGGGTCGAACAGGTGAGCAGCTTCATGGGTCGCTCGGCCCCCAAGTTCTACTACAACCTTCCTCGCCGGCCGAAGAGCCCGCACTTCGCCAACCTCGTCGTGCAAACGAAGTCTTCCGCGGACGTCGCTCCCCTCATGGAAGAGGTCCGGGCGTTCGCGGCCACCGACGTGCCGGAAGCGGTGGTCATCCCTCGGGAGCTCGAACAGGGCCCGCCGATCAATGCCCCCATCGAGATCCGAGTCCAGGGCGACGACCTCGACGCCCTGTACCGCGGCGTGGAGGCGGTCATGGCCACCTTGCGCACCATCCCCACCGCCCTCGACGTCCGCCACGACCTCGGGCTCGGAATTCCCGCCGTCGAGCTGACCGTCAACGACGGCGCGGCCGGCCGCCGGGGCCTCGCGCGCCGAGATATCGCGCTCGCCATCTTGGGACAGACGAGAGGGTTGCCGGCCGGCGAGCTTCGGTCCGGCGAGGATCCCATCCCCATCCTCGTCCGGGCCAAAGCCGGCGAGCGCCTGTCCCCGAACCGCCTCTCGAGTATCGAGGTCGCTTCTCCGTCCGCGGGCATCGTTCCCCTGGGGCAGTTGGCGGAGGTCGGGGTGACGTGGAAGCCAGCGGCGATCCATCGGCGGAACCGGATTCGGGAGGTCACGGTCTCCGCCCAGCTGGCCGAGCAGGTCTCTTACGGCTCGGTGCTGGCCGCATTCGAAGCCCGCTTCGATCCCGCGACCCTGCCCGACGGCGTCAACCTCGCTTACGGCGGCGCCGCCGAGGGGTCGGGCGACGCCAACGCGTCGATCGCCCGCGGCGCCCCGCTCGGCGTCCTGCTGCTGCTGTTCTTCCTGATGTTCGAGTTCAACTCGTTCCGGCGGGTGGCGCTGATCTTGACCACGGTCCCCCTCGCGGCGGCGGGCGTGGTTCCCGGTCTGCTCATCGCGGACCAGCCGTTCGGCTTCATGTCTCTGCTGGGGGTCATCGCGCTCATCGGGGTGGTCGTGAACAATGCGATCGTCTTGCTGGACGTGATCGAATCCGGCCGCCGATCTGGCCTGCGGCTGGCCGATGCCGTCACGCGATCCGTGAAGCTGCGGGCCCGCCCCATCATGCTGACCACCGCCACCACCGTAGCCGGGCTGATGCCCCTGGTCTTTTCCCCCTCGCCGCTATGGCCGCCTTTGGCTTCGGCGATGATCGCCGGCCTCCTCGCCTCGACGTTTCTCACCCTGGTCGTGGTCCCCGCGCTGTACTCGATCCTGTTCCGGGACTCCGACCCTACCGAAGGGCCAGCTGAGGACGCCCCGGCGCCAGAAGGCCCGGCGAAGTCGACCCTCGCCGGAGCCGCGGCGACCATCGTCTTGCTGGCCGCGGCCGGTCCGGCCTTCGCCGTCGATCTGTCCGACGCGATGGCCGCGGCCAAGCAACGACCGGCGGTCACCGCCGCGGAGTCGAACGCCGACGCCGCGCGGGCCCAAGCCGCGGCCGAGTGGCGTCAAGGCTACCTGCCGACGGTGGGCGCCGACGTGAGCATCAACTCTTACGACCGCCTGCTCTCCCTGCGCACCCCGATCGGAGACTTTCCTTTCGGGGCCCAGAGTTTCTATCAGATCGGTGTTCGGGCCACTATGCCGATCCTCGACGGACAACGCCTGTTCGGAACCGGGCCCGCCGCCGACCTGTCGGCGGAAGCCGCGCAACTGTCGGCGCGTAGGACGGCTCAGGTCCAGGCCGCGGAAGCTGCGGAGCGGTTCCTCGACGTCAAGGCCTTGGACGCCGCCCTGGCGTCCAACAACGCGTTCATCGAGAGCCTGCAGGCCCAGTCGAAGCAACTCGACGCCCTCGAGAGCGAAGGCCGGGTGTTGGACGTCGACCGCCTCCGGGTCGACCTTGCGCTCGCCGACGCGTTACAAGAAGGCCGCCGGCTCGCCGCCCGACGCAAGGTGACCTTACGGGCGCTCGCGGCGGCCATGGGTCGCGACGAGACCGAGGATCCGGACCGGATCGACCGGGTGTTCGAAATCCCGACCGTGCAGGAGGCCCTCGAACAGGGCCCGGCGACCCGAGACGACGTTGCCGCGCTGGGCAAGCAGGCGGAAGCGGCCGGCCGCCGAGAAGACTCGGTGTGGCTGGAGCTGATTCCCCGGCTCGAAGCGCGCGGTGAGCTGATCGCCAGCGACGGCCTTCCGTACACCACCGAGTATTATCTGCTGGGTTCTTTGAACCTGGTGTGGGTCCCGTTCGCTTCCGCGACCCGCTTCGCCCGCTCGGACGCCGAAGACGCGGACCGACGACGGTTTTCGGCTCGGCGGGAGGAAGCCGTGCGAGGGGTTCGAATCCAGGTCCAGTCTGCCTACGCAGACCTGCGCATCGCGGAGGGGGAGCTCGACGTGGCCACCCGAGGCGTCGAACAGGCCCAACGAGCGGTGCAGGTCGAAAAAGCGCGGTACGACGCCGGGCGGGTGGTCGTTTCCGAGTTGCTGGAGGCGCAAGCGATCCTGCGCGAGCGCAGAACCCGTCGCGACGTGGCCACCCTCGACCTCACCCGAGCCAAGGTTCGGGTCCGATTGGCCCTCGGCAACCTCGACTGACCGCGGTCGGGGCCGTTCAGCGTCGCACCCGCGGCTCGAGTCGCGCTCGGTCGAGGGTGCGACCATCGACGGCCACCGCGCGATACTCGAGCGCTTCGGGGGACACCGACAGGACCTGCACGTGGTGTCGGCCCAGAGCCATCCCCCCATCCTTGAGATACCAGCGGTTCGGGTCGGGGGTGCGTTGAGCAACCCCTAGCCCCCCTTCGCCCACGTAGGTCACCCCCGTCGGGTCGCGGCGACCGGCCCGGATGGGAACCGTCCGCTTGAGGGCGTGACCATCGGACTCGAAGACGAGATCGACATCGTATCGCTCGAACAGCGGCACCCAGTGCATCAACGCGGGGCTCGGCGGCTTCACCGCCGGATACGCGGCGCGATGGTACTGCACAGTGAGCCACCGCGCGGTCGCCGCTTCCGCCTTGAGCGTGAAGCCCAGCCACTTCAGCTGCTCGCCGGCCAGGCTCGCTTCGGTGTTGAGGGTGAGGAGGCGAAAGCGACCGATCCTGGTTACGAAATGATGGGCCTGGCCCGACAGCCCGAAGACGGCGCCGTACAGGCGTCCCGCCGCCTCGTGGTTACCTCGCGCGGGAATGAGAGGAAGGACCCGGCCGTCGCGGGTGGTGGTCAGATCGTGATCGATCAGCCAAGCGCGCCATTGGTGCCACCACCGGCCGTCGGCCACGTAGTCGCCGCCGTGAGCGAGGGCCAGGATTCCTTCGTCCGCCTCGACAAGCGCGGCGAGCCTCCGGTTCATCCGGCGGCGATGGCTTCGGTCCGAGCGCGAGTCGCCCCCGAACAACAGCCGAAAGGCCCGATCGTCGGCGGGCGCGGTGACGAACCAGCGTTCCTCGGCGGCGACGCCGTCCACCGCCGGCAACACGAAGTAGCGACTCGATGGCTCGAGGTCGCGAGCCCGGCACCGATGAACGAATCCCGTCGCGCCGGGATATCGTGCGGTCGCGCAATCGAAGGAATCCGGGTAGCCATCCACCGTTCCGTGAGGTCGACGGTCGACGTATA
>JANQQN010000040.1 GCA_028289325.1 Myxococcota bacterium
AGCGCGGCCAGCCGACGCGCGACGACCTGGGCTCGCCGCAGCCCGAGGCGTTGGTTCAAGGTTGCGGATCCATGACGATCGGTGTGGCCGATCAGACGAACGGCGGCGATGTCGCCGGTCTTCAGCTGGCCGGCGACCTGGGCGAGCTTCGCTTGCTCGTCGGTAGACAGCGCGGCCGCGCTCGAGGGAAATCGGATCGTGTGCAGTCGTTTCGCCGGCCGAGCCGCCGCGACGGCGGTGCTCAAGACGGAGAAGGCCAACAGAGATAAGAAGAGCTTCTTGATCATGGATAGGGTTCCGATTCGGCGGGCGCGTGCTCGACCCGGGGATGTTCGGCGACGGAAGAGGTCAACAAGCGATAGGTCTCGGGGGACACGCGAACCATACCCGTCGGTCCTTCCTGTTGGAGGTCGACCACGGTCTGTACGAGATCCCCGACGACCGACACCTCGCGGCCGCCTTCGATCTCACTGAGAACGGCCCGCCCGGTGGCGACGCCGATCGCGACGGGGGCGGTCTGGCCGTGGCGAGTCGATATCGCGTCCGTGGCGTCGAGGATCGTAAGCGCGGCAGTAACCGCCTGCTCGGCATGATGGCTGTCTTCGTCAGAAACGAACAGAGCGATGACCGAGTCGCCGGAGAAATGATCGATGCGACCGGCGTGCTCCTCGACGAGCGCGCACGCGGCCTCGTATACGTCGATGAGGACCGCGACCATTTCGGCCTTGCGGACGTCCTGCCACGACTCATCGGGCTGCAGGTCGAGGTAAAGCAGCGTCAGCGTCGTCTCCCGACCGGTCTGAAGAACGCGGAACTCCTTGGTGAGGACGTCGTGAAGGGCGGTCGGTGGCAAAAAGCGAGCGATCTTCAGCCGAAGATGCGTCGTCGACCGCAACGTGCGCCGAAAGCGGTTCAGCTCGTGCAGCGCGTCGTTGAAGGCGTCTTCGAGAAGGATGAGCTCGTGGCCGCGGGCGCCCGTCGCTCGCCCCCGGAAGCCTCGGTTCGCGACATCGATCACCGACCGGGTGAGGCGCACGATCGGGTCGGTGACGAAACGCGCTAGCCATAGCGCGACCACGCCGGCAAGGAACCCGGTCAAGACGGCCAGCAAACCGACCTGCGATCTGACGCGGACCACCGTCGACAAGGCGATGGCCTCCGGCCGAGCGGCGGCGACCAACCACCCCAGACTCGGAACCGAAACCACGCCGGCCAGCAGCGGCTGGCCTTGGTCGACGTACTTCTTCGAGAAACCCGCGCTGATGTTGTCCACGGTCGCCGCCGTCGTCGCCGTTGTTAGCCCTTCGAAGGGCGCCGTCGACGATGAGGACGGCCCAATGGACACGACGGGGGATAGCCGGCTATCGACGACGGTGACCCGGCCCTCGGGCCCGAGGATGTTCTCGGTGATCGAGACGGCGGCCGCGCGGATCGATGACGGTGCGAGCGGGGTCACCAAAAACCCCAGCACCCGTTCGTCCCGACGCCACGCGATGACCAGGGCAAAAGAGGCGTCGTTCTCTTCCGTGAGGGCGAAGCGCGCGACTCGCGCTCGGCGTCGGGGAGATACCGGGAGCGTATCCGGC
Organism: Myxococcota bacterium; assembly: GCA_028289325.1. Taxonomy (GTDB): domain Bacteria; phylum Myxococcota; class Kuafuiibacteriia; order Kuafuiibacteriales; family Kuafuiibacteriaceae; genus JANQQN01. The sequence goes on from JANQQN010000040.1 coordinate 1,587, forward strand.
AGGTCTCGGTCTTCGCCGGGGACCGCGATAACCGAGTCGCGCCGGCCCTCGTCGTCGTACAGGCCGACGGCGCCGATGCCACTGGCCGCGACCAGCGCCCGTAGCGCCAGGCGGCGATGCTCGAAGGGGACATCGTGGGCATCGAGAACCCGAACCGTTTCTTCTAGGCTGGTGACCCGGGCCTGAACCGCCGCCGATATCATGTCCGCGATGCGGGCCGCCGACGATAAATGAACCCGCTGTGCCTCGACGACCAGGCCTTCCCGGTGGGCGTCGACGACGAGGAGGCCCAGCCCTAATGCGGGGGGCATGGCCACCAGCAAGTGGGACAGGATCGCTCGAAACAGGACTTGATTCATCCACCGAAACACGGCCTAGACCTCGACGAGCCCCAGGAGCGCGGCCACCGTTCCCGCGATGAAGCCGGCCATGAGCAGCGCCCAGATGACGATCGTGAAGTCGAAGGGCTGGCGCGTTTTCGGCGAGTTATCGCGACCGATGTCCTCTACGGGTTCAGGGTCCACCGACTGCTCGCGGATGGCCCGCTCGGCTCGCGCCTTGGCCCATTCGAGTCGGCGCGGGGCCCAGGTCGATACCGTCTCGTTGACCGCGGGTGCTGATCCCGGGCGGCCCGCGTTCCTGAGGGTCAACACCGCCTCGAGGGCGTCAGCGAAGTCTGTGGCCGCCGCGAAGCGCAGCTCGGGGTCGGTGGCCATGGTGCGGTGCACGACCTGATGAATCTGAGCCCGCACCGGCGGCGTCAGGTCGAACCGCCGGGACGACTCCAGGCTCTGCTGCAGCGACTCCGGCGCCTGGGTGCACGTGGCCAGCATCGCTTGGTAGATCGTCGTTCGCGGCCAGGGTGGGTGGCCGCTCAGCAGCTCGTATGCGACCACCGCCAGCGAAAAAAGATCGGCGCGACCGTCGACGGCGTGGCCTTGGATCTGCTCCGGCGCGATGTATCCGGGCGTGCCGCTGATGACGTGGCTCTTGGTCAGGTCGAAGCCCGCGACCTTGGAGATGCCGAAGTCGAGAAGGCACACGCCGCCGTCGGCCTTGATGAAAATGTTGGACGGCTTGACGTCGCGGTGAAGGATCTGGGCCGAGTGAGCGACCTGCAGGGCGCGGGCGACGCGAATCACGATGTCCATTCGTGCGGAGAAGCCCAGCTCCGGGTCGTGTTGGGCAACCGAGAGGTCAACGCCGTCCAAGAGGTCCATGACGATCCACAGCGCGCTGGCGGATTCGCCGTAGTCCAGAACCCGGATGATGTCGGGATGGTCGAGCTTCATGCCGACCTGGGCCTCGAGCACGAAACGGTCGTAGGACGAGGTGGAGCGGTCGCGGGACAATACCTTTATCGCGACCCGTTGCCCGTCGGACTCACGTTGCCCCTCATAGACGGAAGCGATGCCCCCCGCGTTCAACCGCCGATCGATTCGATAACCGTCGATGACCGGCAGGTAGGCTTGGACATCCTGTCTGCCTTCATTCGTACCGACCTCCATGGGGCCGCAGCCTAGCAATAATACGCGCCATTGGGTGCGCGCCGGTGGGCGACTGTGTACGTCGAGGAAAACTTTGCTACTATTTTGAAGACACCCCCTAGAGCTTGAGATCGTCTTCAGGGTCCTCGAGCGACTCTTCGGGATCGAGGACGTAGATTCCCGTGACCTCTTGCACGATGGCTGCGTCGAGCCGCTGGATCCAGCGGTTGTATCGACGGTGAATCGTATCTCCAGTGTAGTGGAAGCTGGGTCCGCTATTAACGTGTTGGATCGCAAAGCTCCCTGGGCCCATGGTGATCTTCGCTGTTGCCCAGTTCTCGCCTTTCTTGACCGTCGCGGTGATGAAATCGGTTCCGGTCTCCTCGACCGTCCACTTCTTGCGCTTGAGCGCCCTTTTCACGGCCTCCCGGATTTGGCTTCTGGTGATGCCTTCGCCACTGCGTCGGGCGAGTCGCTTGGACGGCTGATGAATACGCGCGGTGTTCGCGCTGCACCCCGCTAAGCCGAGGGGCACGGCCACGACCAGGGCGGCGGTGACGATGGAGCATCGGAGGTATTGCACGCCGGGAAGCTACTTCCCAGCGCCGTGGAAGTCGAGGCGTCCCAGGGTTCGTCAGGATGGAATATCTACCGGACGAGACCAGACGCCTCCCGAGGTGAGATCTCAGGTCGACCGAATGGCTAACGCGTCGGCGAGAAATGCATCGATCGGCGCGGCGACAGAGGGCTCGCCGTCGATCTCTTCGAGGTCGTAGCGCACGCGAAGTATGGGGCGTTCTTTTCGGTCCGATACAACCGCCGCGAGGTCGATCGGCGTTCCCGACAGGACGAAGTCGGCGTCGATCTCGGAAAGGGTGGCCACAAGATCCTGCCGCTGGGCCTCGGAGTATCCGAGCGCGGGCACGAGCGGCCCGAGATCCGGGTAATCCGACAGCGCTTTTTGCAGAGAACCAACGAAGGCCGGGCGCGGATCGACGATCTCAGCGCCGGCCCGCTTTGCGAGCAACGATGCCGCACCGAAGGGCATGCCGCCGTGGGTCGTGCTCGGGCCATCCTCCACGCAGACCACTCGCTTCGCACGCAGGTCGGCTTCCCGCGCGCCCTCGAGCGTAAGCTGGCTGGCCACGGCGATGACCGGGGCTTTGGGATTCAGCTGGCCGGCGATCTGGCGCTGCCGTTGGACCTGTTCGGCCGACGCCGTGCGGCTCTTGGAGATGAGGAGCACGTCGGCGAGACGAACCTGTGCTTGCGAAGGATAGAAGTCCAAGGGATCGAGGGGGCGGTGAGGGTCCATGAGAACCAAGTGGAGATTTGGCCGCACGAAGGGGAGGTCATTGTTGCCCCCGTCCCAGATGATGAGGTCCGCTTCATCCTCGGCCCGCTCCAGGATCTGCTGATAGTCCACACCGGCATAAACGACTCGTCCTCGTTCGACGTAGGGCTCGTACTCTTCTCGCTCCTCGATGGTACAGCGTCCTTCCGCCAGGTCTTGCTCGGTCGCGAAGCGCTGGACGAGCTGGCTGGCGAGATTGCCGTCGTAGGGCATCGGGTGTCGGATTCCGACGGCTTTGACGCCGCGCCGATCGAGATGGTCCAGCAGCCAGCGCACGGTCTGGCTCTTCCCACAGCCGGTCCGGACCGCACCGACGCCGATCACGGGCCGCTTTGATTTGAGCATCGACCGAGCACCAGGGAGGATGAAGTCCGCGCCGGCGGCGTTGACTCGTCCCGCGAGCTGCATGATGTGAGCGGCGCTGACATCGGAGTACGCGAAGACGACGATGTCGACGTCGAGCCGTCGGATCAGGTACTCGAGCTGCGACTCGTCGAAGATCGGGATGCCGTCGGGGTATCGAGGACCCGCGACCTCCGGCGGAACCCGACGCTGGTCGATGAACGGGATCTGTGTGGCGGTGAACGCCACGACATCGAAGGTCGGGTCTGCGCGATAGAGCATCAGATACTGATGAAAGTCGCGGCCGGCGGCGCCGCAGATGATTGTGCGCATACTTGCTCCTTGGATTGATGGTGAGTCGGGCACGACGGCCGGTCCCGACCGTGCTCGAGCTGCTGTCATGCGGGCGGCAGAGAATGCATCGCTCGTGCCATTAAGAACGATGAGCTAGATGTCGAACGACGATACCCCTCGGCGGCAACGGTCACCGATTCGAAACCTCGAGGGGGCGGCGACCGTCGCGTTGATACGTTCGGAGGCGTTCCGGGCCGCTAAGAAGCCGTCGGCGCTTAAGCCGACTTCGGCATGATGCTCGCATTAATCCCCAACGCCTGAAAGGAGGCGAACATGGATGTGAAAGATGTCATGCAGCGTCATCCGCCGGTCGTCGAATCGACGGATACGCTGGCCATGGCGAAGCAGATGATGCTCTGGTCGGCGTGTCGGTACCTTCCAGTGCTTGATGACGGCAAGCTGGTCGGAGTTCTATCGGAACACGACATCCTACGCTTCATGGGCAGTCGAGCGAATACGCCTGAGGCCGAGGTCGGGCGAGCCATGACCAGTCCCGCCCAAACGGCGCACCCCGACGAGTCCGCAGACCTGGCGGCGCTGCGGATGACCGACGGGGAGCTTGGGTGCCTACCGGTCGTCGCTCGAGGTCGCCTCGTCGGTATACTGACCCGCACCGATCTGCTCGCCGCGGAAGCGGCCCGAAGCCTCCAGACCCCTCGCCCGCTTCGGGCCATGGTGGCCAAGCAGATCATGACCCCCGACCCCAAGGCCGTTTACGCCACCGACCCGGTGCTGGCGGCGGTGCGCTCAATGAGCGTGTACGGGATCCGCCATCTTCTGGTCACCGACGAACATGGGCACCTGGAGGGCATCGTCTCCGATCGCGATGTTCGAATACAGCAGGAGCTGTGGGGCATCATCGAGCCTCAAACGTCCATGGTGTCATCGGTCATGACCCGAGACGTAGTGACCGTCGGCCCCGACGAACCGATCGAAACGGTGGTTGCGGCTCTGGCGGACTGGAGAATAGGTGCGCTTCCCGTGGTCGATGAGACCAAGCGAGTGCTGGGCATCATCTCTTACGTCGACGTCCTCAGCGCGCTCGCGGATCGGATTCACAACGCCTGACCAACCGCGCCCTTCTCGTCGCCGCCCATCGGCGACGCCCCTCGGGGCGGAACGCTCGGTCCGCGGTCAGAAGTTGAATCCGATGCCGAACGAGAATCCCCAAGTGCCGGCGGCCGCCAACGGCGAGTTGTTGCCGCCGGTTCCGAAGTTGAGGTTGAACCTCCCGTGGACCACCGCGGGGCCGACGTAGAGCCGGGCCAGGGGAACGATCGAAGTATGGATGCTGCCCTCACTGTCGCCGCTATCGCCGACCTGGACGAGTTGAAACCGCACCCCCAGGTCGAACATCCCGACCTCGGTAGCGCCCTCTATCCCTACCTGGGGACCAAACTGCGTGCTTCGGTCCCGAGAGTCCTCGGTCGGGAAGAGCAAGTACGTCGCTGTATCGACCATCAGGCGGAAGTCACGAAAGTCAGCTTCCACTTGGATCGGCAACACGAAAGCGAGGGTGTTCGGTAAGTACAGCCAAGGGTCCCAGGCCCCCGCGGCGCTGATGGCTACCTGGTAGGCGGCGAGCTGTGCCGGCGTGTCGGCGTCGGCGGCCGGAAAAGCCATGCCGAGCGCGATGTGGAACCTGAAGTTATAGGACCATCGCTGGACCAGCGCGCTGTACTTGACCTCGACGTTGGGATTGAGAAACCGCGTCTCCTGGCTGCTTCCTGTCTCGGTCCCGTCTTCGTCGAACTGAGGGACCGCGGCCGTAATCAATCCCCACTCCATGTTGACCCGGAGGTTCTTCGAAGTCGGAATGCCGAGGCGGAACCGGGGATTCAGCACCGTCGAGCTGTCCAGGGCCTGCTGGTTCTGGCCGAGGGTGAGCAAGAAATCGAGCGAAACCTGGCCATAGACGGTCGATGGCGTCAGCAGCGCCAATGTCACAGCAACGATTCTCGCGGCGCCCGCGAGTCGCGGCCGGCCGGTGCTGTGGCCCCCGAGATGTGCTTCGGCGCGCTGGGTCGTCTTCTTCATGCCGTGTGTCCGATGCTTCTTTGCCGCATACCCGACGGCCTCTCGACGATGACGCCCTTTGGCATCGCGGTACAGTTTTTTGCCGGATGGGCCCTGCCGCCTTTCGGACTCTTCGGTTGCGGGGCCGGTTGACTGCAATGCACATCACAGCCACTAGAAGCGCGGAGGCGCCTAATTGCGGAAAACACTTAATGGGCGGGTGCCCTTGAGTGCATCTTGCAGGGACGGAGACGCTCCAGGCATCCTGCTGGGCATCGGGGGAATGGCGGCGTGTGGAATGCCGTCCGCATGCGCGTGCGAACGAGTCCGATGGCGAGGCTGACTCAGAACGGCGGGAACCGAAGACCGCCCGGAAATGAGGTCGTTCGCTCTTGGCGGCCGACGGGGGCCCGCGCCAAAGGAAGCCGGACCGTTCGCGGGAACTCCGATCTCACGCTGGTGTTGGTGATCGCGCTGGTGCTGGCCCTGTGTATGGTGCTCGGACACTGCCCCAAACAAACGTCGTACTTCATATTCGTCCGGAACAAGTGCTCGATCTCCGCCAAGTTCGGTGTGCGCTACACGCGACTGGATGGCTCGGTGCAACAGGATGAGTGGTGGGAACTTCCGGACAACTCCGAGTCCTTTCTGAAGATAGATGGGCGTCGAGTCGTTACTATCAGCGATCGCGTGGACTTCGTCGTCAGGGGCAACGAGGGCGGTGAGTACGGCGCCCCCTACGCCGGAAAGCGGAGGTGGATGCATCCCGCGAAGACCCGGTACGGAGATGTTTACGTCAAGCTTCCCTGCGATCGCAAACCGCGCAAAAAGACCG
>JANQQN010000051.1 GCA_028289325.1 Myxococcota bacterium
ATGCCGCTCGTCGGCGTCATCGCCGTCCTCCTCGCCGCGAGGCCCCCGGCCTCGCCGCCGGCCGAGGCCCCGTACGTCGTGGTCTTGGGCGTCGGCCAAGACGCCGGCGTGCCCCAAGCCGGCCACCGGGTCGCCGCCGACTGGCGACCCGAGCGTCGGCGCCGGGTGGCGGCCCTCGGTCTCATCGAGCCCTCCACCCAGCGGCGGTGGCTCTTCGATGCGACGCCGGATCTACCCACTCAGCTGTGGGCGCTGGATCAGGCCGCGCCGGTGCGCGGGCGACCTCCGGGACTCGCGGGCGTGTTTTTGACCCACGGCCATATCGGTCACTACACCGGCCTCATGTACTTCGGGCGGGAAGCGATGGGCGCGCGCGCGGTTCCGGTGTTCGCCATGCCTCGAATGCGGGCGTTCCTGTCCGAAAACGGGCCCTGGGATCAGCTTGTGCGCCTGCGAAACATCGCGCTGCGGCCGATGGCGGACGGGGTCCCGGTCGCGCTGTCGGAAAAGCTGTCGGTCACCCCGTTCCTGGTCCCCCACCGCGACGAGTACACGGAGACCGTCGGCTTCGTGATCCGGGGGCCTCATCGGGCGATCGCGTTCGTACCGGACATCGACAAGTGGTCGGCGTGGGGCGAAGGCAAGGTCGAGGCGCTCATCGCCCGGGTCGACGTCGCCTATCTCGACGGGACCTTCTACGCCGACGGCGAGATCCCCGGCCGGGCGATGCGAGACATTCCCCATCCGTTCATTGAGGAGAGCATCGCGCGCTTTGGACGACTCCCGGCCGCCGAGCGGCGCAAGGTACGTTTCATTCATCTCAACCGCACCAACCCCGCCCTGGACCCCACCTCCGACGCCCGGCGAACGATCACCGGCGCCGGCATGCGCGTCGCAAAGCGAGGGGAACGGGTACCGCTATAGCCGAATCGGCGCGCCGTTTCGCGGCCGCCGACCGCGGGCGCCCACCACCGCCGCAGCGGCGAAGGCGCCGACCGACGCCGACGCCAACAGCCAGGGCCACAACCCGCTGGGCGGGACCCGAGGGGCGCCAGCGGCCGTTTGCACGACCCCGTACGCCGTCAGGGCGGCCAGGCCCGCGATGCTCGCTCGCAGCGACCTCTGCCGTTCACCGGCCGGAACGCCGAGCCAGCGAAGCGCGCGAACCTGCAGGAACAGCACCTGGATGCCGTGCAGCGGCAGACCGTGAGAGAACTTCAGGACGCCGGCTTCGCCGTACACTTCCGGCGTGCGCCCCGCCACCTGGTTCGATTCTCCGATGGCGGAGATCACCCCGCCGAGCGCGCATCCGACCAACAGCAGCGCCAACCCCGCCCGGGCGGCCAAACGGTCGTCGGCGGCCAGACGAAGGTCGACGAAGGCGCGCCTCGTCACGTCGATGAGGACCACGGTCGCGGCCCCGATCAGGATGGTCATCGCGGTCGACACCGCAGCGTCGAAAGGCGTGCGGTGGTTGAAGTGAGACGCCACCCCGCGCCATTGCTGCAGGTCGATCAGGACCACCTCGACCACGAGCGCGAGGGCGAACGAGGCGTAGAGCACGTCGTCGATCCGACGCCTCGGCAGCGCGGCGACGACCCATCCCGTCGACCACAACGTCACCCCCGTCGACAGACCGAACAGCAGCGGCTTACGGAGCGACGTATCGCCCGGCCACGGCCCGCCCTCGACCGCGAGCCGGATCGCGTAGACGACGCCGCTCAGAACGAGCATCGTGCCCGCTAAGAAGATGACCCGAACGCCGAACGGGGCCCGGGCCCCGGATGTCTTGTGCGCGTCCAGCATGATCCCGGCTGTCCTCGCCTCTGCTTAGACGTCGCTCGGTCGGGATCAAGTCGCCCCTCAACCGCGACGCCCGGTCTGACCGCGCGGGATCCCCATCGTCATTTCCAGGCCCCGAGGATCGCGCCCATCAGCGTGAAGGTCACCACGTGGTAGCCCGCGTCGATCAAGAACAGACGCCACGGTCGTCGCTCGAACAGGTGGGTGATGCCCATCGCCATCGCGACCCACCCGAAGCCCGCCGCAAAGCCGGCGGCGGTCGAAAACGCGAAGCCCGCCGGCCCGATGAACGCGGCGAGATTGAACGCCATGATCAACGCGAGCACGAACGAGCCGCCGAACAGCACCGTGGGGTTTCCGTCGCGGAGCGCTTCGTCGCTGAGGCCGTTGTCCGCGGCCCAGGCCTTCCCAAACAACAGCGGGGAGTACCACACTCCGCCCACGAGAAACGTAACCAGGGCGCAGGCGCTCACGGCGAGATAGTTGATGGTCGATAAGTCCATGGCCGAGCAGGTACCCGTTCCGTGGGCGACCGGGGGCAACGAAGGGGACGAAAGCGGCGAAGGTCGGGACGAACGCGCCGATTCGCCCGACGAGCGTGCGCCGCGAACCCTGGTGCGGATCGACGACGGCTGGGCGCGAGGCATCGGGATTCCCGGCTTCGGTATCGTCATTCCCAATTTGACCGGACTGTTCGGGCCCCTCGGGCCGTCCGACGCCTTGTACTGGGCCGGCTACGTATGGTTCATCGCCCTCGCCGCAGTCATCTGGCAGGGCAATCGCGGGCTGTTGTTCGCCCAGCGCGCGCACTGGGATTGGTTTCAACACCCGGTGCGCAAGCTGTCGTTTCTGCTCGCCGCCAACGTCTTCTACACCGCGCCGGTGACCGTAGGGTGGCTATGGCTGTGGTACGCGGTGGCCCCGATGACCTTCGACCCGGTGACGGTGCAGACGGTCGCCCTCGCCAATACGATATGCGTCGTGTTCGTGACCCACGGCTACGAAACGGCGTTTCTCATTCGAGAGCGCTCCGACGACCATCTCGACGCCGAACGAATGCGGGCCGCGAAGGCGGAAGCCGAGCTCGCGGCGCTGCGCGCCCAGATCGATCCGCACTTCATGTTCAACGCCCTGAACACCCTCGCCCAGCTCGTCCGAAGCCACCCCGAACGGGCGGTCGAGTTCACGGAGAGCCTCGCCGAGGCCTATCGCTACCTCCTCACCCAGCGAGACCGAGATCTCGTGCTCCTGAGGGACGAGCTCGCCCTTCTCGACCGCTACGCCTTTCTCCTCCGAATTCGCTTCGGGGACCAGCTCACCGTCGATATCCGCGACCCCGACGACCGGGCCGGGCGCCTGTTGATTCCGCCGGTCGCGCTGCAGTTCCTGCTCGAGAACGCGGTGAAGCACAATCGACTCGATGGCGATCCGATGACCATCGACGTGTTCGTAGGGCGGGACGGCGTCCGGGTGCGCAACCCGCGTCGGCCCAAGCTCGTCGAGTCATCGGCGGGGGTCGGCCTCACGAACCTCAGGGAGCGCACCACCTTGACCATCGGCCGCCCCCTGGAAGTGACCGAAACCGCCGAATCATTCGAAGTCTGGCTGCCCGCGCTGGAGCTGACGGCGTGACGGCCAGGGTCCTGATCCTCGAGGACGAGCCGCTCGCCCTCGAACGGCTGAGCGGTTACGTCGATACCCATCCCGATACCTCCGTGGTGGCATCGGCGGGATCCGTCGAAGCGGCTGCGGCGTGGCTGCGCGACCATCCCGCCCCCGATCTCGTGTTCGCGGACATCGAGCTGGCCGACGGCCAGTCTTTCCAGCTGTTCGAGCGCTGGCGGCCAACGTGTCCGGTCATCTTCTGCACCGCGTTCGACCAACACGTTCTCGAGGCTCTGAGCTGGAACGGTATCGACTACATCCTCAAGCCGATCCGCGAGGATCGGGTGCACGAAGCGATCGACAAATACGCGGGCCTGCGGCGCCACTTCACCGCCGACCGCGCTGAGGACGGGCCGGCCCGAGGTCCGACCCTCGGCGCCAAGAGTCGTTGGCGCCGCCGCCTGCTCGTCAAGCGACGCCACGAATTCGTGGCCATCCCCGTCGACGCGATCGCGTACGTGACGACGGAATACAAGCTGTCGGTGGTCGTCCTCCGAACCGGCGAGCGCCACCTCCTCGACCGTTCGCTGAACGAGCTCGAGTCGGAGCTCGATCCGAGCCTGTTCTTTCGCGCCAGTCGACAGTACCTCCTACACATCGATGCCGTCGCCGGCTTCGAACCGACGGGAAAGGGGCGACTCGAAGTCAACGTGGAGCCACGCCCCGGCCGACCGGTGCTGGTCAGCCAACGAAACGCGGCCGGGTTCCGCGACTGGCTCGAGCGTTGAGGATGGTGGCCGGTGGCGGCCGCCACTCGAGTTGAGGGCCGAGGTCACGGCGCGCGGCTAAAGAAGACGAGGTGTTGCCAAGGTAGCCGATCGAAGGTTCGCACCGGGACCAACCCCACCGTCGCCAGCTCCTTCACCATCTGGGCCTTACTCATGTTGTCGATGGGCTTTGAAGTGATTGATCAGGCCGTTGGTCGAAGCGTCGTGGCTGGCCACGGGCGCGTCTCCCTTAAGCTCAGGGAGGATGCGTTTGGCCAGCTGCTTGCCCAACTCGACGCCCCACTGGTCGTAGCTGTTGATCTCCCACACCGTACCTTGGACGAAGATCTTGTGCTCATAGAGCGCAATAAGCTGCCCAAGGGTATTCGGAGTCAGCTTCTGAAACAGGAACGCGTTCGTGGGCCGATTGCCGGTGAACACCTTGTGGGGCACCAAGCGCTCGAGCACGTCGCCCGACATTCCCTGTTGCGTCAGCTCGGCGCGTACTTCGGCATCCGTCTTGCCGGTCATCAGCGCCTCCGGCTGGGCGAAGAAGTTCGCGAGCAGGATCTCGTGATGTTCCCCGACCGGGTTTTGCGTTTCGATCGGCGCGAGGAAATCAGCGGGGATGAGCCGCGTCCCCTGATGGATGAGCTGGTAGAAGGCGTGTTGTCCGTTCGTCCCTGGCTCGCCCCAGATGATCGGCCCCGTCGAGTAATCGGCGATCCGCGCCCCGTCCCGGTTGACGCCCTTGCCGTTGCTCTCCATGTCGCCCTGCTGAAAGTACGCCGCGAACCGGTGCAGGTACTGGTCATAGGGAAGGATGGCGTGCGTGTGGGCGTCGAAGAAGTTGTGATACCAAATGCCTAGCAGCCCCATCAGGACGGGGACGTTGGCCTCGAGCGGCGCTTCCGCAAAATGGCGATCGACGTCGTGGGCCCCGGTGAGTAGGGCCTCGAAGTTGTCCATCCCGATCACGCAAGCGATCGACAAGCCGATCGCGGACCATAGCGAGTAGCGACCACCGACCCAATCCCAGAATCCGAACATGTTCTCCACATCGATACCGAACGCTGCCACTTCCTTCGCGTTGGTCGATAGGGCCGCAAAGTGCCGGCCGACGGCGGCGGCGTCGTTGTGAGCCTCCAGCACCCACTGACGAGCGGTGCGCGCGTTGGTGAGGGTCTCTTGGGTGGTGAACGTTTTTGAGGCGACCAAAAACAGGGTCATCTCGGGGTTCACTCGCTTGAGGACCTCGGCCATGTGAGTGCCGTCGACGTTGGACACGAAATGCACCGACAAGCCGTCTTTCCAATACGGCCGCAGCGCTTCGGTCACCATCACCGGCCCGAGATCCGAACCTCCGATGCCGATGTTCACGATGTCGGTGATCGGCTTGCCCGTGTAGCCCCGCCAGGAGCCGTCGCGGACGCGGTCGCTAAAGGCGCGCATCTTGGCCAAGACCTGGTTCACGTCGGGCATGACGTCCTGACCGTCGACCAGGATCGGCGTATTGGATCGGTTTCGAAGCGCGACGTGTAAGACGGCGCGATCTTCGGTGAAATTGATCTTTTCGCCACCGAACATCCGCTGCCGTTGATGCTCGAGCCCCGCCGCCCGCGCGAGGTCGAACAGCAACGATAAGGTGCGGTCGGTGATCCGATTCTTGGAGTAGTCGAACAGGATATCGCCGAACTGGATCGAGTACTTCTTGAAGCGCTCGGGGTCGTCGGCGAAGAGGTCGCGCATGTGCACGGCCTCCATGTGCTGACGATGTTCGGCGAGCGCGCGCCACGCGTTGGATTCCGTCAAGCTGGACATCGAGGGAACGATACCGGGTCGAACCGACACCGACCAGCGCTCCTGGCGCCAACGTGCGCCGTTCGTACCGGTCGATCGTACGATCGGAACGAACTATTCGATCTGGCTCCCGGAAGCGGACGACAGCCGATGCTCGAGCCACGGCAACGTCCGCCCCGCGATGACGTCCGACGGCGCCTCCCGTTGCCACACCGCCCCCATACGTTCGTAGAAGGGCCGTGCCCCGGGATCGGCGAGAATCCCCAGCGTCGTGGCGCCCCGGCCCGCGGCGGCCCCGACGGCCCAGTCGTACAACCGCCGACCGACCCCCGATCGCTGGGCGGTCGGCTCGATGAACAGCAAATCCAGCTCCGCGGTCTCCGCATCGATCGACACCTGGGCCACGCCGACCAGCCGCCGGTTCACCTCGGCAACCACCGCGAGGCCTTCGGTGACCAGGTCCGGCGCCAACCGCAATACGGATCGACACTGGCGAAGGAACGCCTCGTCGTACCCCCACACCGCCTTGGAACGGATACACAACGCCGCAACCTCGTCGTATTCGCTCGGTCGGGGGGCTCGCAGTTGAATGCTAAGAGTACGGTCTGTGCGCGCCATCATCATCTTTGCCCTCGCGGCCATCGTCGCCGCCTGCTCGGGGTCGGGCTCCGGTTCGCGGAAAAACGACGACTTCACTCGCCGGGTCGAGGACGCCGACCGGCGAACGGGCCTCGTTACCCTGTACGCCAACCGGCGTACGGGCAAGGTCTGGCTGGAGTTACCGGCCAAGCCCGTCGCAGGCCGCATCGGCGACTTTCTGTACGTGGAAGGGTTGGCCACCGGGCTCGGCTCGAATCCGGTGGGCCTCGATCGGGGCCAGCTCGGCCGCACCCGGGTGGTGACTCTTCGCGTCCAAGGCGGACGTCTTCTCGTCGAGGAACAGAACTTCGGGTTCCGAGCGCTGTCGAGCGACGAGGCCGAGCAGACCGCAACCCGTGAGTCGTTCGCTTCTTCGGTTCTGTGGGCGGGGCGGGTCGAAGCCACGGCCAAGGACGGGCGCCGGCTGGTCGACCTCACGTCGTTCATCGTCCGCGACGCGCACGGCGTCCGGGCCTCGCTGCGTCGCGCAGACCAGGGCGACTACTCGTTGGACGGCGACCGTAGCGCCGTCGACGCCGACGCCGCCCTGGTATTCGAAGACAACGTGGTGCTCGAGGCCCTGCTGACCTACAAGAGCGACCGGCCGGGGGGCGAAGTGTCCGCGACCGCGCCCAGCGGCACCGCGTTCTCGCTGACCCTGCGGCATATGCTCGTCCGCCTCCCGGACGACGGCTACACCCCCCGTCCCGCCCATCCTCGGGCCGGTTCCTTCGCGGTCTCGTTCGCCGACTACGCGGCGCCTCTCACCGGGTCCACGGCCAAGCGTTGGCTGGTGCGACACCGGATGAAAAAAGGCGTCCCCCTCACCTACTACGTCGACCGCGGGATTCCCGAGCCGGTGCGCAGCGCGGTCATCGAGGGTGCGTCGTGGTGGGGCGAGGCGTTCGCGGCGGCCGGCTACCCTGACGGCTTCAAGGTCGAGCTGCTTCCCGAGGACGCCCACCCCCTCGACGTTCGCTACAACGTGATCGAGTGGGTTCACCGGGCGACCCGAGGATGGTCCTACGGTGGGGGAATCGTGGATCCCCGGACCGGCGAGATGCTCAAGGGCCACGTGAGCCTCGGCTCCCTCCGGGTCCGTCAAGACCGTCGGATCTTCGAAGGCTTGCTCGGCGCCTCGGCGACGGGATCCGGGCGACCGGATGACCCGGTGCAGCTCGCCCTCGCGCGAATCCGTCAACTCGCGGCCCACGAGGTCGGCCACACCCTCGGCTTCGCCCACAACTTCGCGGCCAGCGTTCGCGGTCGAGCGTCGGTCATGGACTATCCGGCCCCCCTGGTGCGGGCCCGCGAAGGCCGGCTGGACGTCTCCGAGGCGTACGACGCGGGCATTGGCCAATGGGACATCATCGCCACCCGCTACGCCTACACCGAGTTCGCGCCCGACGCGGAAGA
>JANQQN010000058.1 GCA_028289325.1 Myxococcota bacterium
ACGTCTCGGCGGTGCTCGCGGGCGTAGTTCTGGTCGGCGGTGGCGCTCGACCAGTAGTCGACGATTCGAACCTCACTCAGGGCCGCGGACTCCGCCGCCGCCAGCGCATCGTCGACCTCTCCAGATTCGGGCTGGGCGTGGTCTGCTTCCTCCATCAGCCGGCGGAGCGTGCGGGCGGTCTCTTCTTTGGCCCGGCGTTCCGCGCTCGCGCGGGCCAAGCCGGGCTGCGCGATGCCCGAGCTCCGGCCTACGCCGTACAAAACGTGCCGGTCGTCTTCGCTGGCCACCACCGCGGGACGAGCGCTCCAGTCGGGCCGGGCGTCCGGCGTGGGCGGCGGGTTGACGGCGGCGTTGCTGCTGGGCTGCGAGGCTGGCGGCGTCGACGCGCACGCGAGCGCGGATATGGCCAAGAGTAGAGCGGGGTTCGTGAACCAAGGACGTGCGACCATGCGCCGAGGCTAACACTCCATGCCTCGGCCGACGTCGTCATTCGATCGATGGGGATGGGGGCGCGTTGCGTCCGGACTCTCGGCGCGGTCGGTGCGCGGGCAGGAGAATGCGGGCCTTCTGTTTGGCCCGCTGAACGCCGATCAGCGAGATCTTCTGCCAGATTTTTCGGCCCAGGTTGGTCGTCAGCGTTTCGACGTCCGTCGCCGCTTCGATGGTTTGTAGATCGTCGGTCTTTTCACTGTACAGCGCGGCCAGTTTGCCGATCAGCGACAGGGCCTCCGTACAGTAGTCCAGGTCACCGCCACGAAGATGAGGCTGATGCACAGGCGCAGAAAGTGTACGGCTGACACGCGCGCTCCACCCGCTCGGCGGTGATCTTCGCCGTCTCGGTCAGGTCGTGGCAGGTGTCGCCGAGGGTCCGGGTCGAAAAAAGCGCTCTCGGATGCGGCGTTCCAGCCGTTCGAGCATGCGGATGATGCTCGCCGCCTGCAGCCGGTCGCTGGGCAGGCCGGGTTTCGGGGCCGGTACTTCGATGGTCGGTAGACTGGAGATCTCGGTTCGTATTCGGGCAGTCGCGGGCATCATAACCCGCCCTCGGCCCCTCGTTCGTTGACGACGAAGATCTTCGGCGGCGTCCGCAGGACCGGGGTCGTTGGGACCGTCGGGGCCGTCGAGCTCGGAGATGACCGGAATCATTGTTGAACGGCCGTCGATGGGGTACGCCACCGGTCATGGCGATCCAACTGCCCGGCGGGGTAGAGGTCCCCTCCGACCTCGTCGAAGCCGAGTACAGCCGCGCGTCGGGGCCCGGTGGGCAGCACGTCAACAAGACCGAGACCCGGGTGACCCTTCGCCTCGACGTCGGTGCCCTCGACCTGCCGTCGGTCCTGAAGGCTCGGCTGCTGCGGCGGCTCGAGCCCCGCCTGACGAAGGACGGTGTGCTCCTGGTGTCCGCCGATGCCCACCGCGAGCGAGGTCGCAATACCGCCGAGGCCTGGCAGCGGCTGACCGCCCTGCTGACCGAGGCGGCCAAGCCGCCCAAGCTGCGACGGCCCACCCGACCGTCGAGAGGGGCGAAAGAGCGGCGGCTGCAGGACAAGCGTCGGCAGTCGGACAAGAAGCGCCAGCGCCGCGAGAAGTTCGAGTGAACGGCGCGCCGCCGCTGGGGCTAGTCACCTGTCTCCCGAGTTCTTCGCAGAAGAACTCGGGAGACAGGGGAGCTAGAGCGGAGCCTGCGGAGCGGTTTAAGGCCGTTTAGGCGCCTGACTCGGGGGTTCCGAGCAGAACGAAGTTCTGTAAGGAATCCATGAAAAGGGTGGCTAGTCACTTCGTGGCCTGAAGCTCCGGTCGCGGGACCAAGGCCGAGGTCGGCACCGCGTCGAACGCCACCCGTTCCACCGTCATCCGGTGACTCTCCGTCTCATCGGTTCCGAGCGCCTCGACACCGTTGATGACGAACGGCAGCTTGATCCCGTCGACATCGCGATAGTCCGAGTACTTCATCGTTCCGACCACGGAGCCCATCATGTCGCGAACGGTGTAGCGGGTCCCGGCGACCAGGTGGGTTTCGGCGTCGATCCACACCAGGTACTGGTCGATGGCCTCCTGGGGCCCCGGGTCGCCCCACGTGGCGAAGACGGTAACCCGCTTGCGACCGTCGATGGTCTCTTCGCCGACGTAGCGGACGTAGGTTGCCTCCCGTATCCGCCACGGCAGCAAAGGGAAGTAGGCGAGGGTGGGGATCCAGAACTTGATCGCGTCGTCGGGGTCGTCGACGGCGTCGAACGTCGGGCCGCCATCGGCGCCGAACCGGTAGGTGACCCAGTTCTGAATCCCCCAGCCTGTACCTTTTGCCGGGCCCTCCTCGAAGGTCAGGCGGCCGTTGTCGCCGCCTACGGTCGCGTCGAGCCGGAGCAGCTGCTTGTTCTCCTCCCACGGCATGGCCACCCAGCGGAGCAGGGTGGATGGCCAGTCGTCTCGGAGCCAAATGCTGACCGTGGCCCGATCGTCGAGCGTCGCCCCATGGGCGCGCACGGCCTTGTCGAGCCAAACGCGGCCCCGCCGCTCCGAATCGTCGGGGAGCTGGTTGTTGATCAGAGGCTCGGGTCGGAGGTCCGACAGGCCGCAGCCCGACAGAAGCGCGGCCGTGCCGAGCGCAAACAAACGAAGTGACGTCATAATGCGATCGTACCCGCCGGGACGGCGGGCATGCATAATGAGCCATCATGGTCACCGGAATCGTGGCGCGACGCAAGGGGGGCCAGGTCTTGGGCGTCGACCATCGCGACGACTCCGAGCCGTGGATCCTCGGCAACGCGCTGTTGGCCGCGGCGCTGGATCACGCCGGAGACCTGGCCGGCCTGGTCCGGGAAGTCATCGAACGGGCGCCGGCGGGTTGGCGGGCGTACCCCCTCGGAGATCGGATCGAGGATCCCCGCGCTGCGCCCCGATCCCTGGAGGTCGACGGAGAAGGGCTCGACGTTGAGTGGTTGTACGTCTTCGACGTCGAAGGCCGGACCCTGGAGGTGTGGTTTGACCCGACCGGACCGACCCTCGAGCCGGCGCTGTTCACCGTGACCTTCGATCCGCAGGGCCGGGCCTCGACCCCGTTGTTCCGACAGCCGCCGCCCGAATCGCCCACGGCCAAGGTCGTGGGGGGATGGAAGGGTGACAACCGACTGGAGAAGGCGTTTCGGGCCCGAATGGCCGACGCGCTCGACGCGGACCCGGCGCGGATTGGGCGATTCGTCGAGGCCGCGATCGCGGGCGCCATCCGGGCCTCGACGTGGACGGCGTTCGAGGAAGAAGCGCCGGAGCAGCGTTTGCGGGAGCGGCTGGGGCTCCCGCCGCCGCCGGTGCCCCGCCTGTGGGACGACGAGCGGCGTCTGTGGTTGATGCGGCCGTTCGGGCCCGAGGTTCGGCGCGGCTGGGAGGTCGCGATCGAGGACTTCCGGGTCCGTTATCCGGTGGCCGACGAAAGGGCGGACGACGACCTCGGCGAGGACTATGTGCTGTTGCGGTCCGATGGCGCGTTCGCGTCTCTACCCCCGCTTTTGCAGCTGCTGCCCGCGTTCCTCGACGATGGTGCGGACGCGCCGACGATGCCTCTGCTGCGGGCGGGGGTGGCGGCTGCGGTCGGCGACGGGATCGACTACGAGATCCAAGATGGCCGGCTGTACATGTTCAAGGCCGTCGTAGAGGCCGTTGCCACTCCGCAAAGACAGATCGCGCTCGCGGACGCTCGAGCCTACGACGCCGACACCCGGGTGGGCGAGACCCTCGGGTGGGACCTCCCACCCTACGGGGGGCTGTGGTCGCTGCTCAGCTGGCTGCGAAGTCGACAGTTGTCCGCTCGTCCCGCGGGGGCCGGTTAAGGGCGGGGTGGTTAAGGCGGTCGTCCCTCCATTGACGGCGGCCCTCGGGTCGGGTGCGCTCGAGGCGTGCCCTCGTCGTACCTCCGATTGCTGGTCGCCATCGCCTGTTCGCACGTTCTCGCGTGCGGGGAAGAGGAAGGGGTCGCGTTCGTCGATCGTCCCACCCGCGCCATCAACGAGCCGGATGGTCTCGACTTTTGGGACCGCCCGCTCCCGAGCGACCTCCGTCGTGAAGCGGACGGTACGGTGGACCTCGATCGCTGGCCGGGCGCCAACGACTCGGCCTTCTTGCGCGACTGGTTCGGGGCGGCCAACCGTCGATTGACAGACGGGTGGGGCGTCACGACGGGGGTCTTCGTTCGTTTGAGTGGCGCCGTTCGAGCCGGGTCGTTGCCCGCGTCCGCGTCGGCGTCGGTCACCCCCCAGGCCAGCGTATTTCTGCTCGACGTCGACCCCGAATCGCCGGAGCGGGGGCGGCGGTTTCCGATCGACGTTTCGGTGACCGAAGTCGCCGACCGATACACGCCCGCCAATCTGTTGGCGGCGATCCCGGTCTTCGGCTTCGTGCGACGGGAGCGGACCCGGTACGCGTTGGTCGTGACCACCGACGTCGTCGACGTCGACGGGGTGCCGATCGGACGAACCGAAGGCTTTCACGCCGCCTTCGAGGGGCAGGGGGCGCCCGCGGATCAGGTCGCGCACTTCGCGCCCGTCCGCCAAGCCCTGCGTGACGAAGGATTCGAGTTGTCTCGGGTGGCGGCGGCCGCAGTGTTCACGACGTTCGATCACAGTACGACCCTCCGCGAGCTCGCCGCGTGGGCGGAGACGCTTCCTGCGCCCGCCCTGCAGGCCCCATGGGGGGTGGAGGCCGCTTATGCGGACTATCAGGTGTTGACGGCGAGCTTCGACGTGCCGGTCATTCAGTCGGGGGACCGACCGTATCTCGCCCCCGGCGAGGGCCGGATCGAGCGAGGGGACGATGGGTTTCCGGTGGTGAGGGAGAATCAATCGGTGCGGCTGGTGTTGACTGTGCCCCGACGACCGATGCCCGCGGCTGGATTCCCGCTCACCATCTACATGCACGGCTCGGGCGGAGAGGCGTATCAGGTCGTGAACCGCGGTCCGTTGTCTGAAGACGTTCCCGCGAGCGAGCAGCCCGCGCCTGCCCCCGGCTCCGGACCGGCGTTATGGCTGGCGCGACGAGGGGTGGCCGCCCTCGGCTTCGATTTTCCGCTCCACGGAACCCGAAACGACCCCCCGGATGTCACCGGTCTCGTCCTGTACAACCTGTTCGGCAACGTCGACGCGACCCTCGACAACTTCACCGTGGCGGCCATGGAGCTAACCCGTCTGAGTCGGCTGGCTGTCGAGCTCACCGTCGACGCATCGTTGACGCCGACCCTCGACGCCGGCGGGGCGGCCGACGGCCGCATTCGGTTCGATCCCGAGCGGCTGTCGGCGTTCGGGCAGTCGATGGGGACGACCATCGGCAGCAACTGGGCGGCGGTGGACCCCCGCGTGCGAGGGCTGGTGTTCTCCGGAGCGGGAGGGATGCTGGCGGAGATCGCGGTCAGCGCCACGGAGCCGGTTCGACTCAAGACGATCGCTGAGCTGGCCCTCAACCTGGGGGCGGGCGAGGAGGTGCGCATCGACCACCCCGTCCTGCACGCGCTCCAGAATCTCTGGGACCTGGTGGAGCCGGTCGCGAAGGCGAACCGGGTGGTGGCCGAGCCATTCGCGGGGTTCGAGCCGCGCCACGTCCTGATGACCGCCGGTTTTCGCGACGGCTACTTTCATCCCCGGGCCCAGGCGGCGATGGCGGTGGCCATGGGCCTGACGCTGGTCGGTGACGGCGCGGAGCCCATTCTACCCGAGAGACTGGCGCTGTCCGGCAGACTTCCGGCGCCATATCCGCTGTCCGCCAACGTCGGCGGTCGGACGGCGGGCGTCGTGTCTTACGCCGCCCCGAACACCCTCGGCCACTACGTGGTGTTCAACCAGCCGGGTGCACGCCATCAATACAGTTGTTTCCTCGCGAGCCTGGGCACCGCCGAAGGCGCGGGCATCGTCGCACCTCGGGACGACGACGCGCCCTGTCGTTGATTCATTCGCACCTCGTCGTTCAACCCGGGCCGGCGCTGGCCGATGCTTGTGACATGGACCGGGATCTCGTTCATGCGCGAGGCCGAGCCCGTCAGCGACGCCGACGGGAATGACCGAACGCATGATCTGCGTCGCGCTAAGGGATTTGGCGCGACCTCGGTCTACGAGGAAGCCATGGAAGGGCTGACGAACGTAGAGAAGGACGCGCTGGAGGAGCTCCTCCGGATGCAGGTGCAGCGGGCCTCGGAGACGCTCGGCGTCGTGACCTCGGCGCCTTTGATGTTCGCCTTTGCGCGCTATCGAAACGCCAATGAACCCTCGCTGGCCGTCTCCGCGTGGGAGGTGCGCCAGCGGGTGAGCGGTGGCCTAGACGGCCTCGCGTACTGGTGGGTGGCTCAGGACGAAGGCCGCGCCTTGATCCGTCGACTCCGCCATGCGCCGGCCGCGGACCATCGATTGACCCCTATGGAGCGCGACGGGCTGCTCGAGGTCGGCCATACCTTTATCGATCATATGCTCGATGGGCTCACCGCGGCGCTGGGGCTGCGCCTCGCCGCGTCGGCACCGAGCATCCACGCCGAAACGAGCGGCGGCCACCCGGCAGGCACCGGCTTCGATCTTTCGTATGAAGTGTCGTTGTCGGAAGAGGGCACCCCCGGCCCGACGTCCCGGCTGGGTTTTACCGTCAGTGCCGATACCACGCCTCGCTTTGAGCGGGCTCTCGCCCTGTACGTGTGCCCGTTCTTGGCCGAGCTGTCGGCTTTTTCGGCCTGAAGGGAGCGCGATGCGATCGGACGAAGTCTACTCCCAGCTGCTCAATCGCCTCGGCTGCGGCGTGGTGGTCCTCGACGAGGAGCGAACGGTCCGCATCTGGAACGACTGGATGACCCTCGCCTCGGGCATTCCACAGAGCGATGCGACCGGAATGCCGTTCGCCATGGCCTTTCCCGACGTGGTCGACGGCCGGGTGGGGCGCGCCGTCGACGCCGCGCTGGTCTGTGGCCGCAGCGCGGTCATGACCGCCGCCCTGAACGAGCGGCCGTTACTCACTTCGAAGAGCGCCCCGCCGCACTCGCTGTCCGTTCATCCGCTGCCGGGTCCCACGCCCGGCGCGCTGCTGGTCGTTCGCGACGCCGGGGCGGAGATGGACTACTCGGAGCGCTTGGACGCCATCGCGGCCGAGAACGATGACCAACGACAGGCCCTCCGGCGGGAGCGGGACCGCTTCACGCACATCACCCACTTCGATCCGGTGACCGGACTCGCGAACCGTCACAAGGTGCGGAACTATCTCGCCGGCGCGTTGATCCAAGCGATGGCCCAGGAGCGAATGGGTGCTCTGCTCCTTCTCGACCTGGATCGATTCGCAGACGTCAACAGCTCGATCGGCGCCGGGGCGGCAGATCAAGTCCTGCGGCTGGTCGCGACCCGGCTCGCGGAAGCGGTGCGGTCGGTCGACACCGTGGCGCGACTCGGCGGCGACGAGTTCGTGGTGGTGCTCGACGCGATCAACAGCATCGAGGAAGCCGAAGCCGCCGGGCACCGGTTGCTCGCCGCGTTCGACCGGCCGTTTCATGTCGACGATCGCGAGCTCTTCTTGACCGCGTCTATCGGGATGACCGTGTTCCCCATGCAGGACTGCACCGCGGATCGGCTGTTGATCAACGCGGAGACGGCCGTCGGCGTGGCCAAGAAACAGGGCAGCGGGGGCTTTCAAACGTACAGCGGAAAGATGGAGCAGGAGGTCAATGAGCGGCTCGTCCTGCACTCCGCACTGCGCCACGCCGTGGACGACGGCGAGTTCGTCTTGATGTATCAGCCGCAGATCGGGTTCCCCGGTGATCGCCTGATCGGCGTCGAAGCGTTGATCCGGTGGAACCATCCGGAGCGGGGGATGGTCTCTCCCGCCGAGTTCATCCCTTTGCTCGAGGACAGCGCGCTGATCACCAAGGTGGGGGCCTGGGTACTGCAGGAGGCGTGTCGACAGGGCGTCGAGTGGCACGCGCAGGGGCTGACCGACCTGCGGATCTCGGTGAACGTCTCCGCGCGTCAGTTTCGCGGGACGGTGCTCGCAGATGCGGTCGCGGGGGCGCTGGAGGCGTCCGGTTTTCCCGCCGAGCGCCTCGAGCTCGAGTTGACGGAGAGTCTGCTGATGAAGGACGTGGCCAGCAGCAACCGGATGCTCGCCGATCTCAAACGAATGGGGGTGGCGATCGCCATCGACGACTTCGGGACTGGCTATTCTTCCCTGGCGTACCTGCGCCGCTTTCCCGTCGACACGCTCAAGATCGACCGTGCGTTCTGTCGTAACATCACCGTCAGCGGTGACGATCTCGCGATATGCCGGACCATCATCTCGTTGGCCAAGACCTTGGAGCTGAGCGTGGTGGCGGAAGGCGTCGAGACGGCGGGGCAGCTCGATCTGCTGCTCGAGGCGGGGTGCGATCAGTATCAGGGCTTCTTTTTCGGACGCCCGATGCCCAGCGCGGAGCTCAGGCCGTGGCTCGAAGCCCGTACTCAGCGGATCCCTAACAACGTTCTTCAGCTGCTGGTGGCGGCCCCCGACGCCCTTGAAACCCGTCTGGCGCTCGTCCCGGCGGCGGTGACTACGGACATCCCGGCCGGCACGCAGCCCGTTGAATACCCGTAATCGGCGCGGTCCTGTGGGGCCGGTCGGACGTGTCCCGATGGAGATCTCGTCGTTCCTCGGTCCCCATCCTACACTAAAGTACCTAATCCAGGCGCGAAGTCGCAAGATTCGACCCTTGATCGGACAAACCCATTGTGTGGATAGCCGATTTGGTGTTTGGATTATCCAAGTTAAGACGTCTGAACGTAAACAGACGTATTGGAGGACGCGATGCTCGACCAGGATACACAAAGCCAATGGGTGCAGGCGATGCCCGTGCGGCCGACGCCAGAGGACTTCGATGACTATCGGGCCTATCTGCGCGCGATGATCAAGTTCCTGAAGTCGACGCAGCCCCACTTTTCGTATCGATACTTTTCCCGGATGGCCGGTTTTTCATCCCCGAACTTCTTGAAGCTCGTGGCTGAGGGCCAGCGAAACCTGTCCGAACGGTCGATATCGAAATTCGCGCGCGGGCTGGGCCTCGACCCGAAGGAGCAGGATCTGTTCGCGGACCTGGTTCGGCTTGACCAGGCCCGGTCGGACCGGGAGCGCAATCAGGCGTATCAACGCCTGCGACGTCGTAGTCGTGAAAAGCATCCCCGGGCTCGTCTCGAGGAGATGTACTTCCGAGTTCAATCGATGTGGTACTCCCAGCCGATCCGGGAGCTCACTCACAGCGCCGACTTTAAGGAAGACCCTTCGTGGATCGCGCGCCGGCTCACGCCGACCATCCGGCCGGCCGAGGCCCAGCGCGCGGTCGAGATGATGGTGGAGGTCGGGCTGCTCGGACGGAACGGCGACGGACGGCTGGTCGCCACCGAGAGCCCGTTCGCGGCCGGGGTCCGGGTCCGGGCCTTGGCGAACCGCAACTGTCAGCGGGCGATGCTCGACCGCGCCCGCGAGGCGGTGGACCAGCCCGGTGACGCCTTGATTCGCAGCCACGTCGTCGCGCTCGACGGCGACGCTTGGAAAGAGGTGCGGGAGCGTATTCAGCGGTTCGAGGCCGAGCTCCTGGAGTTCGCCCGTACCCGCAGCGAGAATCCGGTGCCCGACGCGCACCTCGACGCATACCACATCGGTGTGGACGCATTCCCGCTGTCCCGCGTCAAAGACGCCTGACGCAACTCCTCCTGCGCGGAGGGGGGCCCCATCCCCCGCCCGTACCCGGCGCGTTGCCCGGTCTGTCGGCTCTCCCTTTGCCACCCTTACCCGGCCATCTTCCGCTGCCGACCGGCCGCTGCTAAGTATGGGCTCGCGCCGCCGAAGGGATGAGCGCACCCGGCCTCGACGCTTACGTCGTCGTGCCCGCTGACTCGCCGCCGGAAGAGGAGACCCGCATGCATGCCGCGTCCCGAATGATCCAGCTTTCCCTGTTATTGGTCCTTGTCGCGCTGCTGGGGTGTCCCGGGCCGGAGTCACCGGAGCCGGAAATGGCGCCTCTGACCGCTACGTCCGCCGCATCGGCCGAGCCCGAGCCGGCGGGGGAGCCGATCCCGGCGGCGACGCCGGCCAGCTCGACGCCGGAGACCAGCGACGAGCCGGTCACCCTCGACACGCTGAATCCGAGGATCCGAGAGCGGGGACAGGCGGGGATGATCCCAGATCGGATCGAGATCCGGTTCGAGCAGCCGGTCGTCTCGCGGAGCAACGTGCGGGCGGCGTCGACGACCGACGTGTCCATCACGCCCAAGGTGGAGGGGCGCTGGACATTCAAGGATCGGTCGACCTTGACGTTCAAGCCGGCGGTCGGCTTCGCGCCCGAAACCGAATACCTCGTGGTGTTGAAGGCCGTGCAGTTCGACGACGGCGAATCCCTCGCCGGCCAGCGCAGCTATCAGCGCGTATTCACGACCCCGGCGCTGACCTTGCGTCGGCTGGAGCTCACCCGATGGCAGCCCAGCGCCAATCGGGCGGAGTTGGCGTTGGTCTTCGCGGGCCCGGTGACCATTCGGCGCCCGGCGAACGCGATAGTGTGGACTATCGACGGCATTCGGCGCCGCGTGCCTATTCGCCGCGGGTCGCGGCCCAACGTATGGATAGCGACGGTCACCGACCGCGGGCTCAAGGCGGGGTCCCTGTTCGAGGCAGGGGTCGGTGACCGGGCCGTGTTCAGCGCGGGCGGCGGCCCACAACCGGCGACCGGCGCGGCGTCGGTGACCCTCCCCAAGGACAAAGCGGCCTTCATCCGGGGGGTGGCGGTGGT
>JANQQN010000060.1 GCA_028289325.1 Myxococcota bacterium
GGCGCGCTTTGGGCCGCGCCCGCGGTCCGCGCGGCGGACACGGCGGCGGCAGCATCGATGAGCGCGGACGTCGACCGAACCGGTCCGCATGCGGCGAGCACCCCGGCGGCGGCGAGCAGCGTGTTCCGCACGGTCAGGGAGGTAACACCCCGGATGGCGGGGATTCAAGCCGGCGTGCGCTCCGCTTCAAACGGAATCGCGTCCGGCTCGATGGCCGGCACGTCTTCCGTGAGCGCGACGTGCCGCTGAACTTGGGCCAGGCAGTACGCCATGAGCAGCGGCAGAGCCAGGCTGACCACGAGCACCGGCCAGAACATCGCCGATGCCGCCAGCGGCACGCCGCGGCCGCCGTAGTGGTAAACTTCGTAATACGCGACGGTGCCGAGGCGCTCCATTCCGGCCAGGACCGCAAACGCCAAGAGCCCCATCAGCGCCCCCATCCATGCCCACCAGCGGCCAACGCCGCGGTCGGTGAGCAGGCCGTGGGCCACCTTCAGCCCCAGGGTCGGTGCCCCGGCGAGACCGATGACCACCATCGGCCACACGATCGCCCGCGCGTGATCCGGATGGGCCAGGTACATCAGCGCCCACGCCGGCTCCAGCGCCAACAGCCCAACCCCCGCCGGCATCACCGCGCCGATCCCGAGGAACAGGGCCACGAACCCGTAGCGAGTACGCAGCGGCTCGGGGGAATCGGAAAGCGGACCGCGAGCGATCCACGCGATGGCACTACCAGCCATCAGGCCCACCAAGAACGCTACCGGCACGGTCATCATGGCCGACCATGATGCCTGTGCTACCTTCAGCGCAACGCGTGGGCCGTACACTGACCATCTTGGTGGCTTCGTCGCTCGCCCTCGCCGCCTCCCGAACCGCTTGGGCGGGCGACCACGCGCACACCAGTCACGCCCCGCAG
Organism: Myxococcota bacterium; assembly: GCA_028289325.1. Taxonomy (GTDB): domain Bacteria; phylum Myxococcota; class Kuafuiibacteriia; order Kuafuiibacteriales; family Kuafuiibacteriaceae; genus JANQQN01. The sequence continues at coordinate 917 of JANQQN010000060.1, forward strand.
CCGCTCCCGGCTCAGCCCGAGAATCTCTACAGTCGGCTGGACCACGATGCGCTGACGGCAGAGCTGGCCCGCCATCGCTTTTCGGGGCACGACTGGCCGGGACACCTGGAGCGGATCACCCGGGGCCTCCTCGACGCGACGTACCTCCTGTCGGCCCTCGGCGAAGGTGATGGGGTCGACAAGGATCCTCGGTTTCGGCTCAACGCATTCGACTGCACCACCTTCGTCGAGACGGCGCTCGCGCTGGGACACGGGCGGCGCTACCGGGATCTCCCGACGCTACTGGACACCATTCGCTACACTGGAGGCCGACCCCACTTTCAGCTGCGTCGCCACCTCATCACGAGCCAGTGGATTCCGGAGCTCGCCGCGGCGGGCTTCGTTCGGGACATCACGACCTCGGTGGGGCGCGAGAAAACCAGGTTCGTCCACCTGCATCTCACCGAGCGACGATGGGCGCGACGGCGGGTGGCCCGGACCTTGCCCCTCCGATCCTCGCGTATTCCCTACGGGCACTACGACGTGCCGTATCTGCCGATCAAGCTGGCCTTGGCTCGGCATCGATCGATCCCCGCCGGCGTCATCGTCAATGTGGTCCGCGCCAACAACCCGGCCAGTCCCGAGGTCGTCACCCACCAAGGATTGCTCGTGGCGCGAGCGGACACCGATACGAAGATGGTCCGGCACGCGTCGCCGGTGGCGAAGCGAGTCATCGACGAGCCGCTCCCCCACATGCTGCGCCGCTACCTCAAGGCGCGAAAATGGCCGATCCTGGGGATCAATCTGCTGCGGGTCGTGCCCCCCAATGCGCGGAACAGCATTGCCGCCCGACGACCGACGTACCGCTGAGGTTTTTCGAGCCGCCGCGGCGACGATGATCACTGGGACCAAAGCGCAGCCCGTGCCACCGTAGGCCAGGTGTCACGGACAGACGACGAGGCGCAGCTTTGGGCCGATGGTGCCGGCTCGGTGGTCCTGGGATCCCGGGCGCTGTGGCTACCCTCCGGGCGGCGGGGCCTCGTCCACGTCGACCTCCTCGACCTCCGTAAAGTTGGATTGACCACCGACCACGCGACCTTGGTCGTCTCCACCGGCCCCCGCACCTACCGAGTGGAGGCCGAAGCCGTCGGGGGCAAAGGCCGCCTGTACCACCTCTTTCACGCGGTGTTCGAGCGGATCACCGCCCACCCGCAGTCGGAACGAATCCTTCGCACTCTGGCCGAAACGGACCAGCTGGAATCGGCGCTGCTGGCGCGCCGACCGCGGGCCACCCAGGCGTTCATCGCGATCTGCCTGGCAGCGTTCGGGCTTCAGATGATGTGGGGCGCGACGTTGCCGGTGGTGAGCCTGCTGGGGAGTCCCACCGACGATCCCGGTGGGCTGTCGTTCCTGCCCGCCCGGCTGGCCCGACTGGTGGCGATGGGTGCGAACACCCCGGGCCTGGTCGACGCCGGCGAGTACTTTCGCCTCGCGACCGCCAACTTCCTGCACGCCGGGTGGGGTCACCTGTTGGTCAACCTGCTGGGGCTGATGGCCCTCGGCCCGCTGGTGGAACGGCTGTGGGGCTCGGCGCGCTTCGTCATCCTCTTCTTGCTCACCGGGCTGACGGGGGCCGTCGCTTCGACTTGGCTCACCGCCCCGATGATCTCGGTGGGCGTGTCCACCGCGTTGCTCGGGCTCCTCGGCGCGTACTTCGTCATCTGGCTGCGTTTTCGGACGGATCTGCCGCCGCGGTTCTCGGTGCCGACGGATCGCTGGGTGGCGCTGGTGGTGATCAACGGCGTCATCTGGTGGTACGTGCCTGCGGTCGACCACTTCGGCCACCTGGGCGGCGCGCTGGGCGGGGTCGCGGTCGCCCTGGCCATCCATCCCCTGTGGCGCCGAGACCCCGGTTTTGTCAGGCCCACCACCGCGGCGACCAAAGCGATGGCCATCGTTCTGTCCGCGGTCTTCGTCGCCGCCGCCGGATGGGCGGCGACGGTCGCGGCCCGGCGCCCGCTCGATGAAGGCCTGCGCCGGTTGACCCTGAGCCAGGCCCGACAGCCGCCGACCCGCGCCAACCTCATCGCGTGGGCGATCGCCACGTGGCCGGAGGCGGAGCCTCCGCTCCTGCGAGCGGCCGAGGCCACCATCCGCGCGGCCGTAGACGGCATCGATAGCGACGCCGGCCGCGCCGCGATCCTGGACACCTGGGCGACGTTGAGCTACCGCCTGGGGCGTCATCGGGAAGCGGTATCCGCCTCCTTGTCGTCCATTCAGCTCGACCCGAGTCCGGTCACCATGAGCCAAGCGGCCCGGTTTCTGAAGGCGTACTTACAAGACGCCGCGCCGTACCGGTACGGGGTCGTCGATGGCCAAGGGGTCAGCCTCGAGCTGGACGACGGGCAAGTCAAATTGACCAGGAGCCACGGGCTCGAAGACCTCCTCATCGTCGGCCTGGTGGAGCGCGGAGGGCGGCTCGAGGGCAGCCTGTGGATCCAATACTCGAGCCGGGCGGGGGAGGCGTTTTCGTGGCCCCTGGTCCACCGGCGAGACGCCGACCGCGAGGGCGGGGGCCTGGATGTGCTCGGAGCCCCCGACGCGACGCTGCGCCTGGCGTTGATCGCGACGAGCCGGATCTCGGATTACGGGGCGGACGTGGGCCTGAAGTACCTCCCCATGGATCCGGGGGTCCGCCGCCTACCTTGACCAGCGCCGCGCGCGACTTCCTCGAATCAGCGCTTTCGTTTGCGGAGGACGCGCGCGGAGGCGACGCCGTCCCGCGGGTCTTCGGGCCACTGATGCTTTGGATAACGCTGGCGGAGCTCCTTGCGAACCTCGGCGTACGTGGTGGCCCAAAAGCTGGCCAGGTCTTGGGTGACCTGAACCGGCCGTTGATTGGGCGCCAGCAGCTCCATCTTCACCGGCACCCGCCCGTTCGCCAGTCGGGGGCTCTCGTACAGGCCGAACACCTCCTGCAGGCGAACGGCGAGGGCCGGTGGACCTTCGGCGTCGTAGCGCAGGCGCTTCGTGCTTCCGCTCGGAACCTTGATCGCGGTCGGCGCGTGCTGAGCGAGCGCGGCGACCTGGTTCGGCTTCAGCTGCTGTTCGAACGCCTGGACGAGGTCTACCCGACGCAGCTCGTCGAAGGTTCGGCGGCCGATACTCAGCGTCTCGAGGAGCGCGGCCCGCGCCTCGGGCCCCAGCGCCGGTAGATCGAGCTCGGGCATCGATTCCCGCAGGAACCGCACGCGAGCGAAAAAGCTCATCAGCGACTCGGTCAACGGAAGGGCGCGGTCGAGGTCGAGACGCGCGGCCTCGGCCAGACATTCACTCAGGGCGTGGGGGTCCGCGTCGCGGGCCGGGCGCCGCCGAAGGACGAGATCCAGATAGCGGATCTCATGGCTGGCCTCGGCGGCCTGGCGGCCTCGGTTCCAGCGCGCGCCGGAGACCTCGTGCACCCCGTCGGTGTCGGCCCGAAGCCACGCTTCTTCGATCTGGCTGGCGAGGCGGATGAATCCGCCCGCTGATGACCCTCGCCGACCGGCGTCGATCCCCACCGCGAGCAGCAGCTCTGCGTCGTGCACGATGCTGTCCGACGACAGGCGCGCCGTCGTTCCCCCCACTACCGCGTATCGGTCCTCCGACAGGCGCCGGGCCACCCGGTCCGGAAAGCCCGCGAGAAGGAGCCGAAGCAGCGACTCCTCGTCGGGACGGGCGTCCTGGTCGCCGCGGCCGCGCGCCAGCGGCCGACCCAGCCGCGCGAGCCGGGTCTTGACCTGCACCACCTGCGCCGCCGAACTGCGGACAAGGCCATAGGCGTCGGCCGTGGGCCCGCGCGGGTCGGCTTCGTACGCCCTCACCGCTTCCGCGCGCAGGAGCACATCGGAGCTCCCCACCCGGTCCCCCTCACGATCCTGGCGACGCAAGACGTCTTTCTCGGAGACCAGCGCCGCAAGAAGGGCGGCGTCCTCGAGAAGACCGCGTTCGGCCCCCGCCAGCAGCAAGGCGGCCAGGCGCGGATGGAGAGGAACCTGGGCCAGATTCCGTCCCCGATCCGTCAGCCGATAGCTCGAAGGCCCCACCGCGCCCACGGCCCTCAGCAGGCCCATCGCCCGCCGAACGGGGGCGTCGGCGGGGGCCTCGTACCAGCCGAACCCCGCGGGGTCCGAAGACGACCAGCTCAGGACTTCGATCAAGACGCCGGCCAGGTCGACCCGCTGAATCTCCGGTTCGTCGTCGACGACGAGCAGCTTGTGGGCGGCCTCGGTCCACGCGCGGTACGCGTGGCCGGGACCGAGGCGCCCGGCCCGGCCGGCGCGCTGCTCCGCGCTGCGACGGCTGATGCGGGCCGTCTGCAGCCGATCGATGCCCAGGCCAGGATCGTGCCGCGCCATCTTGTGCTCGCCCCCGTCGACGACGATCGACACCCCGGGGATCGTCAGCGACGACTCCGCGATATTGGTCGCCAGCACCACCTTGCGACGCGATCCCCGGGCCACCGCTCGATCCTGCTCGGCGGGCGGAAGGTCGCCGTACAGAGGGCAGACCTCCGCGTCGACGACGGGGTGTAGGGCGTCGGCCGCCCGCCGGATCTCCCGGGCTCCAGGGAGAAAGGCCAGAACGTCGCCTTGGGGATGGGTCCGTACCGCCTTGCGGACGAGCGAGGTCACCCGTTCCGCCACCCCGCGCTCGTCGGAACGCTCAAGGTAATGAACGGCGACGGGGTGGGCTCGGCCTTCGCTCTGGACGACCGGACAGTCGCCCAAGAAGCGTTGAACCGGCGCCGGGTCGAGGGTCGCCGACATGACCACGACCTTCAGATCTTCCCGGATGGTCTGCTGGACCTCACGCAACAGCGCCAGGCCGAGGTCCGCATGGACCGAGCGCTCGTGAAACTCGTCGAGCACCACCGCCCCTACGCCCTCCAACGACGGATCGGATTGCAGCCGTCGGGTGAGGATGCCTTCGGTGACCAACACGATCCGGCTGGCGGTCGACGTGCGGTCGTCGAACCTCACCTGATACCCGACTTCGCCCCCGAGCCGAGCCCCGCGTTCAGCGGCGATGCGCTTCGCGGCCAGGCGAGCCGCGAGCCGACGGGGCTCGAGCACCAACACCCGTTGGCCATCGGCCACCACCCCCTCGTCGACCAACGCCGGGGGCAGGCGGGTCGTTTTCCCCGCGCCGGGCGGGGCGATCAACACCAGGTTCGATTCGCGGCGCAGGTGCGCTACGACCGTCGGCAGCACGTCATCGATCGGCAGCCCCGTCACGCCCCCCCAACCTATCAGCTCTCGCGCCCGGCTCTCGCCGAAACTCCTGGACCCACGCGGCGATGTCGGCCTAATTGGCCCATCGCATGACGACCGACGGAAACGAAAGTCAGCCCACCCCGCTCTACCAGGCCCTGCAGAACGCCGCCCTCGACGCGTACGGCTCGCTCCTGTCCGCCCCTTTGGCCGACAAAGCGGCCACCGCCTTCGCCGACGAGGCGAGCGCGATGCTCGAGGGATTGATCGCCGAGCACTCCGCGACCCTCCGCGAGCGCATCGAAGCCCAGCTCGCGGGCATGACCCTCGGAAAAGGCGGCAAACGCAAGCCGATCAAGGCGCCCGCCGTACCGTCGATCCCTGCCGCCAGCGCCCCCGCGACCAACGGCGCGGCCAAGGCCGACGACGGTGCGAAAGCCGATGCTTCGCGCAGCGCGAAGACCGCAGACACCCGGGCCGCCAAGCCCCGTAAGCGCGGGCAGGTCCGACCCAACGGCCGGGCGTAGCTCTCGGTCAGTCCTCGCGAAGCGCTCGCACCAGACGGGCCGTGGTCCGCGCCCGTAGCTCCTCGTACTGATCCATCCCCGCCAACGCTCGGGCCAATGCGCGCTCCGCCCCGAGCGGGCGGCGGTGGTGTCCTTCTTCGAGGGCATGCCGCCGATCGG
>JANQQN010000066.1 GCA_028289325.1 Myxococcota bacterium
CCGGCTTGCGTCACGTGCTGAGTGAGCCGGGTCTCGGTCATCCCTCGCTGCACGATGCGCCCCACGATGGTCGGCCCGCCGTCTTCGGGCGCGTAGTGATACGTCACCTCAACCACTTCCGTCCCCGGAACGCGGCGAGCGGATTCGTACACCACGAACCGACGGCCTTTCTCCTCGATGTGCACGATCGGCGCCGGCGCCGAGGCCTCGTCGAAGACCTCCAGGTCGGGCTCGCCTTCGTATGGATAGACGTCGAGAATCAAGCGCCCGTCGCGCGTCAGGTGGCGTCGTGCCGCCGCTAAACACGCCGCCACGTCGTCATCGCTCAGCAGACAGTATAGGCCGTTGTACGGGATCAAGATGCGGTCGAAGCGGCGGCCCAGATCGAACGCCTGCATCGGCGCTCGCACCAGCGTAGCGTCGACGGCCTTGTCGGCCAGCGCAAGCAGGCCGGGATCGATATCGACGCCCCATCGCTCGGGGACGACGTCCACCAGCGCGGCCAACACCCGCCCGTACCCGCATCCCAACTCGAGCACCGACCCCGCGCCTTCGCAGACGCTTCGATAGAAGATGAGGTCGCCCGGGTGACCGCGGTGGAGCGCGGCGTACAGCGCGGGGTCATAGGTCAACGAGGCAGGCCCCAGCCGCTCACCGCGGCCACCGCGAGCGAGGTCCACACCGCGACGATGATCAGAGCCAGGCCCAAGGCGACCCGACGGCTCCAGTGCGGAGCGGGCGCCACGTCGGTAATCCGGACTTTGACGTAGAGGTCACCCGCATGACCGTCCCGCTCTGGCAGGCCACCTTGTCTGCGGAACCGGAGCGTTCCCCCGCTGGGAAAGTCCGCGGGTAGACGAAGCCGAATCCCACGCTCAGGTTCGTGAGGAGAAATGGCTCGCTGGATCTTGCGGCCGTCTTTTTCGAGCCGGTCGGCAACGGGAACCACGAACCCGTCGTCGAGACCGAGCGCATGGCGCGGGACCTCGACGACGACGTCGAGGTCGGGGCCCTTCGGACCCTCCTGTTCTTCGTAGATATTGGAGAGCTCGGCCATCGCGGTCAAAAGATGATCAGATCGTCCGCATCCACCGCGACGCCGTCGGCCATAGCCTCCTGCAGCTCCGCGCGACGAGCGCCGGACAGATCGCTAAGCATGGCCAGTATCGCGGGATGCGCGCTGGCAAAAGCCTTAAATTTGCCCTGTTCGAGGCACAGGAGCACGGACTTCTCCGCGGCCCGGACGTCGGCGGTCGCCGGTTGGTCCTCGAGCGCGCTGATCTCTCCAAAAACATCGCCCGACTTGAGGTACGCGAGGACAACCCGGTCTCCCCCGTCGTCGATCTTGGACACCTCTACTTCGCCTTCGACGATCACATACAGGCCGTCCGGGCGCTGGCCATCGGTGATCACCGTTGCCCCCGCGTCGATGATCACCGGCTCGAACTGCTTCAGGATATCGAAACGCTCCGCGCGCTCGAGTGGTTTGAACAGCATCGACGTGGCCATCACGTTGAACAGCAGGCGCCGGCGCGCGAAGCGCACGATGTCTTCGGTCACTTGAGGATGCTCGGCGGCGACCGCCTCCAGGCTCGGCTTGTCGATCTCGAACAGCTCCGACGGCTGGGTGGTCACCACCGTCGCTTGGCGCGGCTTGTCGGTGAGCACAGCCATCTCTCCGAAGAGCGCGCCGCCCCCCAGCCGCGCGAGCTCCTGGGGACCGTCGGCGGTCTGGCGCGACACCCGCACCTCCCCTTCGAGGAGGATGTACACCGACGTGCCTGGCTGCCCCTCGCGTACGACATGATGATCGGCGGGGACCTTCAGATAGTTGAGCTTTCCGATCAGAGACACGAAGGCGTCCTTCGATAGGTCGGAGAACAAAGGAACCTGTCCCGGCCGCGTCGGGTCCCCGGAGGCGAACGACGACCTGCCGATCTCGGTTGCCGCGGGCAGCAAGATATCCAGCGGCTGCGCGAACAGGCCGTCGCCCTCCGGATCTTCGATGGTCAGCGGCGCGATGGGTGGTGGAACCCGCGCTCGGTTCGCGCCCTCCAGGCCATGGATACGCGCGTGAATGGCCTCGAGGGTCTGTTGGATCGCCGGCGCGGACGGCGCCAAGCCGATCGCATCGCGACAGGCCCCGATCGCCGCGAGCATGAACCCACCGTGGGCCAGCCCCTCCGCTACCACGTTCAACGTGGCGACCGCGTCGTCGGTCTTGCCGAGCGCCGCCAAACAGAGCCCGACCTTGAGCCGAGCCCGATGATCTTGCGGCATGGCACGGAGCACTTCGGTGGTCGCGGCCAGCGCGGCGGCGAAATCACCTATGGCCGCTGCTTGGTCGGCGCGCGCGTGCAGGACAGAGGTGGAAACCGCGGACATCGGACCTCTGCTATCGCTTTTGTTGGTCCGGTGGGAACCGAACCTCCGCCCCGCGCCCCAAATCTGCGCAGGCCGGGAGACTTCAACTTCGACAGGCGGCCTCAGCGACGGGGGGTGGGGGCCGCGGTCGGGTTATGAAGGTCTCGAGCGCCCAGCGTGCCTTGCTCCCCTTGCCGTCTGCGGCTATGGCCGTGGCGTGAGGTTTCGCCTCCTCGTTGCGTTCGGCACCGGCATCGGCGCCCTGGGAGACCTGAGCTCCGCCGCCGCCGCGCCGGCGGCCGCACCAACGCTCGGATACGCCGTACAAACACTTCGGGCCTCGCCGGCCGTCTCGGGGATCGGACCCCGGTTGGGCGCCCGCATGCGTCGCCACGCCCACCGGTCATCGGCGCCCGTCGACTTCATCGCGGTCGGACTCACCGATGGCGACATCGACCGCGCCGGGGGAACCACCACCGGCCGCGTGGGGGCGGTGGTCACGGGACGGGCCCCGGGCGCGGCCTTGCCTCGCCTCGCTCAGGTCGCGGCTTGGCTCGACGCGCCTCAGCCCCTTCGCCCCGCCCTCGACGACGTCCGACGCCAGATCGGCGCGGTCGAGACGGACGAGGGCCGCGACTTTTCCTCTGCGCTGCGAGGCACCGGGGCGATCATCGCCGCCTACGATTCGGGGGTCGATCTTCTCCACCCCGATCTGCGTCGACTCGACGGCGCCACCCGCGTGCTCGCCTTGTGGGATCAACAAGGGGTCGGGACCCCGCCCGCGGCGGGATTCGGCGCCGAGTGCGCACCGGACAGCCTCGCGACCGACACGTGTCCCTTCGTAGACCCGTCCGGTCACGGCACCGCGGTGCTGGCGGCGGCGGCCAGCAGCGGGCCCCGGTATCGGGGCGTCGCCCCCGATGCCGACCTGATCGTGATCAAGTCCGACTCGCGCGACGGCTTCATACCTGCCCTGTCGTATGCGGCCGACGTCGCGGCCACGCTCGACCGACCGATGGTCTTTACCGTCGCGTTCACCGGGGCGCTGGGCCCCCATGACGGGACGTCGCTCGAAGCGCAGGCCATCGATGCCTACGGACACCCGGTCGTCGTTGCCGCCGGCAACCTGGGAGACATTCCGACCCATGCCACGACGACCTTGATCGACGGCGTAGCGACAGCGGTCGTCCTCCGCTTTCCGCCGCTCGCGACCGCGTTGGATCGCCGAGCGACGGTGGAGATCTGGGGCCCGCCGGGCGCCGACTCCATCGAAGCGACCGTCGAGCTGAGGCAACCGGACGGCACCCTCGTGGTACGGACGGCGTCCATCGCGCCCGGCGATCCCGGACGAACGGAAGTGTTGACGCAAAGCGACGCGACGGTGGGAACGGTCGACCTCGACGCATCGGCGGTCCGTTCGCCGTTCAACGATCGGGCGTCGATCCGCATCGATCTGTCGCTCGTGGCGTGGCAAGATCCACCGGCCGGGGAGAGTTTCGTCGCCGTGGGGCTCGCCGGTGAGGGCGAAGTCCACCTGTGGGTTGACGGCCCCGGCGAACCCACGCCGGTCCGATTCGATCGAGATGGATTGTTCGACGGCCAGGTCTTGGGTGATACGCAGACCACCCTCAGCGACCCGGCGACGGCAACGACGGCGATCGCCGTCGCCGCCTACACCCATCGTAACCAGATCGACGGCCCCGACGGGACACCCCTGTCCTTTCCTGATCCGATCGACCGCATCGCGAGCTACTCCGGACGCGGACCTTCGCTGCGGCCAGACGTGACGGGACCGAAACCGGACCTCGCGGCCCCGGGACAATACGTGGTGACCGCTCGCAGTCGCGCCGTCCCCGAAAGCGACGAGGTTACGATTTCTTCGCTCTACCGGGTCTCGGCCGGGACCAGCATCTCGAGCGGGCTCGTCGCTGGCGCGGCCGCCGTGCTCCTTGGCGCACGACCGGATCTCAGCCGTGACGAAGTGAAGCGCATTCTGCTCGCGAACACGTCCGCACCTCTGGATGACGATCCCCGGTGGGGCGCCGGTCGGCTCAACGTGAGCGCCGCCGCCGCGGAGGCGGTCGGGCGGGAGGATGGGTGCAGCTGCCGCTCGGCGGCCACGACGGGATCCACCCGGGAGAACGCTCTCGCGTGTTTCGGAGCCGTGGCGCTGGGGCTCATGCTGGTTGTGGTACGCCGAGGTCGCATGATACGTCCGTTGGGTGCACGCTTGGGACGCCACCAAGCCTGAACCCCATTCAGCCTCGACTCAGGTCCGAGACGTGGTGGCGAACGACCACCCGGCCCTGCTGTCCATGTGGCGGGAGCTGATGGACCTCCACGTCGACCTCGACGATCGGTTCGCCCTCGCCGACCGAGCCAACGACCGATTTCGAAACTATATCGACACCGCGATATCCCGGGATGACTATCGGGTTCGGCTCGCCGAGATCGACGGGTTACCGGCGGGGTTCTCGGTCGCTTGCGTCCTGCCCAACAGCCCTGTCTACCGGAATCGATGGGTCGGCTACATCAACGACCTATGCGTCACGACGACCATGCGACGGCGAGGCGTGGGGCGGCTCCTGGTCCGCGACGCGGTCGCTTGGTTGCGCCGGTATGGCGCGGAGTCCGTCGAAGTCTACGTTGCGCACCACAACCGAGGCGCGGTGGAGTTTTGGCGCGCGGTGGGCGGTCAGCCGTATCTTCATCGCATGAGCCTCGATCTCGAGGCGCTCACGGCCACCGATGAGTAAGTCGACCTCGACCATGCGAACGATCGAGGCGTTCGTGAATCTCGCCCTGGCCCGACGCCGTCGCGCGATATCCGCGGAAGACAAAGCGCGCATGCAGGTCCTCGAAGAGACGGTGCGCGACGCCCTCGACGGGGCCCGACCGGCCCCCAAGCAAATCGACAACCCCACGCCCGAAACTCGACGCGACAACATGCCGTTGACTCGGGGAACGGTGCGGCCGACAACGGCAAAGGACGCGGCCCCCGTCGTGCGGGCGGCGGCTTCCGCTACGCCGCCCGCAGTGCGGACGCCGGCCGAACATGACACGCCGGCGCCCGTGGCGGCGGCGCATCGCTCCCGCCCGGACACCGAGAGCATCTCCTTGTCCGCGGCAGATACGGCGAAAACCGGCGAGGTCTCGCTCCCGGATCTGGCCGCACCCGCGTACACACCGGCTCGCGAGCCCGCGTTCATGCAGGACTATTACTCGGAGGCCTTGGTGCCCGCGCAGCTGAGCCCCACCGAGCGCCCGGCGCGGGTGGTATCCGCTGACGGCAGTAACACCGACCTGTCGATCCAGGCCCGACGATTGTTCGGCATCGGTCTGACCCGGCGCGGAAACGACGTCGTCCCCCCAGCGACCGCGGATCGAACCGACGATCTCGCCCGACGCGCCGAATCCGACCACTCGCGCGGACGCGCCGGCGCCGGTTCGCAGATCCCGACGGGCGACCGGCCCGCGGGCGCCGGGACCGGCGACCTACCGACGGACGACGTGCCCCGGCGACCCACCGGCGAAGTGTCCCGGCGACCGAGCGGTGTGACCCGGCGACCGACCGGCGACCTCCCCGCCGGTGTCGGAACCACCAACGTACCTCGGCGACCGACCGCCGATCTGCCAACGGACGACGTGTCCCGGCGACTGACGGG
>JANQQN010000120.1 GCA_028289325.1 Myxococcota bacterium
GAAGGTCGATGGCCCCGCCACCCCCGAAAATGATGTCGTCGACCTGGCCTTTGGCGGTCGGTTTGAGGTCCGGCTCGAAGAAGTTGTTCTCCACCACGAGAACCGGCTTCTCGCCGCCGCTGCCGTCGTTCCACTCCGCCACCGCGGTGATGAACTCTGACTCCGGCGCCCCCGCCGGTTTGACGTCGATCTGGCCGACGAGATACACGGCGCGGTTTCGCGCCGGGACGTCATCGAAGATCACCCGGATGGACAAGATCTCGCCGTTTTCGATGCGGTCTCGATTGTCGCGATAGTCCTCGAAGTCGTTCGGATCGACAGTGACCGTCTCCGAGTAGAAGTTGTCGGTCTCATTGACCTCGATGTCTTCGACGATGACGTTTCCTTCGAAGTCGGAGCAGATCAGGCTGCAGCCGGACACCACGAAACTTGAAGTCAGCAGAACCAACAGGGGCAGACGCGAGAAACCAAACATCGACGTCATTAAGTGGCAGGAACCGGGCAAGTGCAACAGGTCCGACCGACCGTCACTGTAATATGATCGTGACCGCGACGATGACCGCCCACGCCATGAGGTTGGTCAAGAAACCCGCCTTGACCATCTGCCCGATTCGCACTCGTCCCGTTCCGAACACGATCGCGTTGGGCCCCGTGGCCGCGGGCATCATGAACGCACACGAACAGGCCATCGCCACCGGTACCAGAAGCGAGCGAGGGTCGATCTGCGCCGACTGGGCCGTGGCCGCCAGGATGGGCATGGTGATGTTCGCGAGCGCGGTATTGCTGATGATCTCGGTTCCGAACGTGGCGGCCAGCGCGGATCCGGCCACGAAAGGCACCATTCCCGCGCTCACGAGCTCGGCTAGGGTTTCGCCAAGATGACCTGAAAGCCCCGTCTTTTCGAATCCGATCGACAGCGCGACGCCCCCGCCGAAGAGCAGAACAAGTCCCCACGGCGCTTTCACCGCCGTCTCCCACGGTAACAATCGCTCCCCTCGTCGCTCCCCCGAAGGGAGGCTGAAGGCGATCAGCGCGGCCAGGAGAGCCACTGTTGCGTCCTTGGCTCCCTCGACGCCCAACAGGCTGGCCCAGCCCGGGATGGTCAGCGCGTCACCCAGCCGCAGATCGGGACGGGTGACCCACAGCAACGCGGCGAGCGCAAACACGCCCAACGCTCGAACCTCCGAGGGTCGCCAGGGCCCGAGGGCAGTCAGCTCACCGCGGATCACCGGCCCTGCGCCGAGGTCCAAGTCGACGGGAACCCGCGGAAACACGCGGGTCAGCAGCAGCCAGATCGTGGGAATGATGATCATCACCGCCGGCAGCGCCCGCGCCGACCAGTTCACGAAGTTCAGGCTCGGGCCGTCCGGAAATCTCGCGTCCAACGCCCCCATCGCGATCAGGTTCGGCGGCGTTCCCACCGGCGTCGCCATGCCCCCGACCGACGCCCCGTAGGCCACCGCCAGCAGGACCGCGACCGCGAACGCGCTGCCCCGGTTGGAGGCCCGTTCCGCGATGGCGATGGCGATGGGCATCATGATGAGCGTCGTTGCGGTGTTGGAGATCCACATGGACAACACCGCGGCCGCGATCGCAAAGCCCAGGATCAGCCGGCGCGGTGAGGTGCCGACGCTGAGCAGGACGTGGAGCGCGATACGCCGATGAACGCCCGACCGCTCCACGGCGAGCGCCAACAAGAAGCCCCCGAGGAGCAGCAGAATGAACGGCGATGAGTAGGCCGGAGACACTTCTTTCGCCGACGCGATCCCCAGCAAGGGAAAGGCCGCGGCGGGAAGAAGGGCCGTCGCCCCGAGTGGCAGCGCCTCCGTGATCCACCAGACGCCGACCCAGAGCGTCACGCCGACCAGACGCACCGCGGCGACCGGGAGCGCCTCCGGTCGAGGGAGCCATGGGGCGAGGATAATGATGAGAAGGCCCGCGACGAGGCCGGCCCAGAAGCCGTAGCGCGATACCTGCGCTTCGCGGGCTTCCTCCGCCGCGGCCACCGCGGCTACCGAAGGGTGTCGATCTTGTCGCCGAGCTGCTTCTTCAGCAGGTCGCCGAGGGTGCCCAGGCCTTTGCCCTTCTTGTTCGAGGTGTTCATGTAGCCCTCGAACTCGGCCCGCTCCTCGGCCTCCTTCGCCGCCCGGATCGACATCCGGATCCGACCGTTCTTGCTGTCGAGCTCCTGGATGACGACCTTGACCTTCTGGCCGTTCTCGAACTCTTTTTTGAGATCCGAGCCCCGCTGGGTTCCGGTCTCCGCGGCGGGTACCAAGCCCCGCGCCCCATTGGGCAGCTTCACGAACACCCCGAAGCCTTCGATGCGGTCGACGGCGCCCTCGAAGACCTTGCCCCGCTGAAGCTCGTTGGCGAGCTCCTGCGGCGTCTTCACCATAGACAGGCCGATGCGGCGCTTGTCCCATTCGACCTTGACCACCGTCGCCTCGACTTCGTCGCCGACCTTCACCACATCGCGCGGATTCTTGACCCGACGGTCCAGGCTCATCGCGGACACGTGGATGAGCCCGTCGACACCGGGCCGAATCTCCACGAACGCGCCGAAGTCTTGGATTCGGGCGACCTTGCCGATCACCTTGTCGCCTTCCTTGACCGAGGCCTGCGCGGCGACCCAGGGGTCTTCGGTCAGGGCCTTCATGGAGAGGCTGATCTTTTTGGTGCCGCCCTTGCCGTCTTCGATCTTCAGGACCAGCGCCTTGACCGGATAGCCGACTTTGAGGACCTCGGAGGGCTTCTTGATGTGGCCGTGTTTGATCTCGGACAGGTGAACCAGGCCCTCGAGCCCGCCGATGTCCACGAACGCCCCGTAGTCTTTGAGGCTGGTCACGACCCCGTCGACCACCGCCCCGACCTCCAGGGTCTTGAGAACCTCTTCCGCCTTCTTCTTCTGCTCTTCGTCGAGGATGACCCGCCGGCTCACGACGATGTTGCGGCCGTTGTCCTTGAACTCGGAGAGCTTGAACGGGAACTTCTTGCCCACGTAGCTCTCGGGCTTGCCGGGCCGCAGGTCGATCTGCGACGCCGGACAGAACGCGCGCAGACCGGCGATCTCGACGTCGAAGCCACCCTTGTTCTGCCCGGTGACCCGACCTTCGACGGCCAGCCCGATTCGATGGGCCTCGCGCAGCTCCTCGCGGTTCTTGAGGCTCTGGTGGGGCAGGACTTTGGACAGGATGACCGCCCCGCCTTCGAACTTACGAACCCGGGCCTCGACCTTGTCGCCTTCTTTGATGTTGAGTTCGCCGTTTTCGTCCGCGAGCTCCGACTTGGAGATGATGCCTTCGGCCTTGGCCCCAACGTCGAGGAACACGGAGTCGTGGGAGAAGCCCACGACCTTGGCGAAGATCACCTGACCGGGGCGGATGTTGCCGCCGATCTCCGCCGACTGCTTCTTTCGCCGCTCCGCCGACTGCTTCTCGGCGAGCTCGAACATCTCAGCGAAGGACATCTCCTCAGGCGGGAGCTCGGGCTTGCTGGTTTCCGGCTCGGCCTTGGCCTCATCGGTGCCGGTTTCGCCCGCGGCCGAAGCGTCGGCCTGATTCGACTCTGGCGCCGGCACGGCATCCGCGGCGTCCGCGACAACGCCGGCCTCGGCCGTGTCACCCTCGGCCGCCGAACCATTGACCGCCGATTCGTCGGCGCTCACCTCCGCCGCCACTCCGTTCGCCTCTTCGGCGGGATCGGCCGGGGCCGCATGCCCGTTCGTCTCGGGCGCGTCGAGGGGCGACGCTTCGATCGTGTCGGCCGCCGCCTCGGCGACGTTCTCGCTCGCCTCGGTCGTCTCGACCGGAGCGTCGGGGCTCGCGGCGTTTTCGGCGGTGGCTTCCTTGTTCTCGGCCATCATCGGTCAGCTCTCTTGCCGACGGTCGTCGGCGGGGACGGGTCCACTACTCGATCCGTCGCATCATGTCACCCGTTACCTGAGGGTCGCGGTCTTGAATGAATCCAAAAACGATACTTAACCTCGACGTGTTCACGCGAGGGTTCCGGCTCCCATCCCACGCCAAACGCACCTCGGCAACCGAAACGATCGCCGACGGCGGATCGAATGTCTTTCGCGCGGACGATCCGGCCCTACGCCGTCAGGACTTCCCGGCACAGGACGCAGAGCGCGGCCCCGTGGGGGCGGACGGAAATCGAGCGCGCCCCCGAGGGCTGCGGCGCCATTCGGACCTCGAGCCAGCGGTCGGGGATCGCTTCTGGCACCCGCTCGATCCACTCCACGAAGGCGCATCCTCCCGGATCGTAATAAATCTCGCGGTAACCGATGCTCTCCAGGTCTTCGAGGCTCTCTATCCGGTACAGGTCGAGGTGAGCCACCCGCGGCTGGGTGTCGTAGGTCTGGACGAGCGCATACGTCGGGGAGGTCACGTAGTGGTCGCCGCGAGGATCCAGCGCCGCGACAACACCCTGTACGAAGGTGGTCTTTCCCGCGCCCAGGGGACCCGAAAGGCCGACGACGAGCGGCTGGCCACCCACGACCGCGCGCTCGGCGACCGCCGCCACCTTCGCCGCGACCCGGGCTGTCTCCGCCGGCTCGGCGGCCAAAAAGGCGTATTCGGTCATCCGGACTCGTCCTCCGAACCCTCTTCGGCCTGCGTGCGGACCACCGCGGCGATGTGGTCGATCAAGTCGGGCGCGGTCAGCCCCACTTGGCCGTGGACGTCCGCCGCGCGGTCTCCGGCCAAGGCGTGGGCCAGCGCCCCCGCTTCGGCGGCGACTGTAGGGTCTACCCCTTGGGCCAACAGCGCGCCGATCATGCCCGTGAGGACGTCGCCCGTACCCCCGGTCGCCATCCCGGGATTACCCGCGACAACGATACCCGCCCGGCCGTCAGGGTGCGCTACGACCGTGCTCGCACCCTTCAGGACCACGTGAACGCCGCATTGCTGAGCCAGGGCCAGGGCCACCCCCAGCCGATCGCCCTGCACGGCGGCGGTGTCCATGCCGGTGAGGCGCGCCATCTCGCCGGGGTGGGGCGTGAGGACGGTGGGCGCGCCTCGTTCGGACAACCACTCGGTGTCGGTTCCCAGCGCGGCGAGCGCGCCCGCGTCGACGACCGCGGGCACCCGGGAATCGCTCAGGACGGTCTTCACCATCGCTCGGGTCTTCCAGTCCGGCGGCAAAGAGGGTCCTACGGCGAGCGCGGTCCGCGTCTGCAGCGTGGCCAGGACCGCGTCCGCGTCGGCTCGGTGAATACCGAGCGTGATCCCCATCAGGGCCTCGAGATGGCCCGACAGCCGTTCGATCGTCGTGCGGTCGCTACCCACGGTCACCAGGCCCGCCCCCGTTCGCAGCGCAGCGCGGCCGGCGAGCAACACCGCGCCGGGCCGATCCGGCGCCCCGCCGACGACCAGAAGATGGCCGTAGCTGCCCTTGTGGGAAGGACCGGTCCGGGGCGGAAAGGCTTCGCGCAGCCGCGCCGTGGAGACGATATGAACCTTGGGATCGACGAGCGGGAGCCGAGAGGGTGGGATTCCGATGTCCGCGATGACCAGCGTCCCGGTCAGCGCACGCCCGGGATAGTGCGCATGGCCCAGCTTCGGGAACTGGAAGGTCACGGTGACCTCCGCAGGAACCGCGGCCCCGAGCACCTGCCCCGAATCCGCGTCCACCCCGGAAGGGATGTCCACCGCCACCACCGGATGATCATCGGCCGCCGCGAGGCGCTCGACGACCGACCGGCGCCAACCCTCGACTTCCCGCGTCAGGCCGGTTCCGAATAGGCCATCGATCACCGGGCCCGACCTCGACAGCCGCGCCGCCGCCGCGCGCACGGCGGCGTCTCCATCGACATACTCGATGGAGACCCCGAGCCGATCCGCCATCCGCACCTGGGCGGCGGCGTCTTCGGTCAATCTATCCTGCCGGCCGAGAACCAGCACCGACACCGGAACCCCGCGCTCTTGGAGGTGACGGGCGGCCACCACCGCGTCGCCGCCGTTGTTCCCGGTGCCCGCGAGGGCCAGAACCGGGCGCCCATCCTGGTCGTGGAGCTCCTGGGCGACGTCGGCGACCTTTCGTCCGGCCGTCTCCATCAGCACCAGGGCGGGGATCCCGACCTCGTCGATCGTGTGCCGGTCGAGCGCGACCATCTGCGCGCGCGTCAGGAGGGGGACCACATCCGTGGCGTAGGCAGCCCGACGGGGCCGGTCAACGCACTTCGACCTGAACCTCTCGCACCGTTTCGCCGCCCTTGGTCAGACGGAGGGTGTAGATGCCTCGCTGGCTGAGCTTGGCGGCGGCGATCGTGGGCACCATCGGCGATGCGGCCCGCCCCTTGAGGGCCAGCGGCTTGCGCAGCCGAACGTCGGCTCCGTAGACGAATTCGAGCGCGACGTCTTTGACGTCGGCGTCTCGAGGGACGAGCCAGTCCGACCACCCATAGACCTTCGTTCCCCGCTCGACCGGCCCGTCGACGGTCTTCACGCATTCGTAGCGGGTCTTGCTGCCTCGCTTGAGGTCCAGCTTCAGGCAGGCAACGAAATGCCCCAACACCGGCTCTCCGCTTCCCGTGCGCCAGTAGTCGAACACCTGGGCCACCATCGCGGTGGTCAGCGCGTTGCCCTGAGCGGCGAGCGGTTCCTCCGCGGGCGCTTCGTCGGGGCTGCGGCCGTTCGTCGGCGGCGCATCGTCGGGCGCGGCCGGCGCGTCTTCGGGCGGGGGCTGAACGGCGACCGGCGGGCTGGACGGTGCTTTCGGTGCCCCCCCCGGCGGCGTCTTGTTGGGCGGCGGGGGCGCATCGGGCGCATCCGACCCATCCCGCGCATCGGGGGCGGTGGCCGAGGGCAACACCGTGGGCACCTGGGCCAGCGGCCGCCGCCCCAGCGAAATGCTCACGATGGTCGGCAGCCGCAGGGACGCCACGTTGACGTCGGCGGACAGCCCCAGCAATCCGCCGAGCCAGCGAAAATCATTGGGCTCGACCTCGACGTACGCGTAAGCGAGGTCCAGGCGACGAAGGTACCGAGCGCTGTCGCGGCGGTAGCGGGCAAGTTTGACCCCCTCGCCCTGCTTGAGCTCCCGATCGCTTTCCCACACCACGCGACCGGCCACTTCGAGCTCCCACTTGCAGTCTTCCACGGCAGCGGCGGTGCGCACCCGGACCACCCGGATCCGATCTTCGCACTGCGAGCAGAAGTCGATGACGATCGTTCCTTCCCGCAGCATGTCCGCGGCCGCTTTGGCCACTTCGCGACGATTGCACATCAGCTGATCGGCGGTCGCGACCGCCGGCGTCGCCAGCACGATTGTCGTCATGGCCGCCAAGGCCATCCGGTAGCGCATGGCCGGCGTTCTAACAGGGACCCGACGTCGGAAACACCTGTAACCGCGAACACAGCGTCTTCAGAACAGGACGGTGCTGAGATCACCGAAGGTCTTGATGCCGAACGCGGTGTCGAACGCGAGGCCGGAGCGGGGATCTTCGCCGCTGTCGACCTCGCGATCCTGGAAATACAGCTCGAGGCCAAAAGTGACCGAGAGCTTTCGGGCAACCGGGATATCGAAGTCGAGCCGCCCCTGGAGAATGTTGTCGCGCACGGTCCCCGTGAGGTCGTAGGCGTGGTCGATACGCAAAGTGGCACTCAGCGGACGGCCATAGTCGGTGGGAAATGTGTACTTGAGGATCTCGAGGGTCGACAGCAGAGCCATGCGCGTCTCGGCGAGCAGGCGCTCGGCTTCGATCTCCGAGTCCGGCGACGCGAGCAGCTCGCGACGCAGACCGAGCTGCACACGAGCCGAGATGTTGGGCAGCAGGGGGAACGATGGCCCCACACCCGCCTGCAGGAGCGCACGCCGATAGTTCCGTTCCGACTCCCCCTCGTCGGGGACCGTGAGCTCGGTCTCCAGCGACACCGCCGCCGAGGCGTTGGGCACGTACCAGGGGCCCTCTTTCGACGCGAAGCGACCGATATAGGTCAGCTCCAACGTGGTGACGTCGTCGTTCTCTTCGGCATCGCCGGTGCCCTCTCTGGCGATGCCGTAGCGGGTACGCTCGAACAGCTGAAAGCGATGGCGAGCGAGGTCGACGATCACCCGCAGGTCGAACAGCGCCGTGATCCCCAAGAACTGGTTTCGACTGAGCTGCGGTGCCTCATAGCCGCCGGAGTTGGCGACGGTCACGGTCTTGAGGTTGCCGCCGAGGTTGAGCTGCGCCGACAGCAGGGCCGGCTCGTCGATATCGTCGTCGGGATCGGGATCCGCGTCGGGGTCAAAGCCGTGTTCGCGCAGATAGTCGGCGACCATCTCCCGCAGCTCCCCGAGGTCCTCGACCGGCTGCCAATCGAGAGCTCCAGGCCGGAAGATCTCGTTGCCCCCGGCGGCCACGAAGTCCACGGCCGCGACCTTGTAGGTTCGGCCGGTATCCAGCGCTCGTCCGGCGACCCGGCCGGCCGCGATCCCGCTCACCCTCGCCCGGGCGTCGGTGGCGAGCCGAAACAATTGCGCCATCCGCGACCCCGGCACATACGCCACCTGGATCCCGTCATCGAACGGGATGACCCGCATCAGATCGAGGGGCGTCAGCGGCCCGGTGAGCGGAAAGGCGTCCTGCACCGTACCGCGCGTGATCACCGCCACCTCCGCCCCCGTGCGTCGCCGCATCAGCTCGAGCACGAACGAAACGAACTGGTCCGAACTGATCACCCTCGGCTTGCCGTCGGGGCCGAGGCGCCCCTTCGGCCCGATCGGGCGGCCCAGCGCTTCACAGACCTCCCGCCGCACCTCGGACAGCGCCTTGTCATCGCGGGCCTCGAGGCTGATTCGCCGGGCCCCTAAGAAACGGGGCGCGCGGCCGCCGCGACGCACCTCGACGTGGGCAACGAGCGCGCGGCGCCCGCCGGCCGGGGCCGCGAGCAGCACCGGCCCTTCCCCCGCGAGCTGGATCTGCGTGACCTCGCCCGCGACCGGGCTGAGGATCAGGATGTCGGGCGTGGCGTCGACCCCATCCACCAGGCGCAGGATGGATCGGAGGGTGGCGTTGGAGTCCTGGTGAGACACGGCGACCACGAGGTCCGCGCCTGCCGCCCGCAGGGCCCTCACCGCGTTGATCAGCGCCTCTCTGGCCTCGATGAGGTTCTCGGGCCGAACCCGGGGGTGCAGCGAGGGCGCCATTCGATCGTCGATGACCGCGGTGAGCCCGATCCGGACCCCGTCCCGCTCAACGATGCGGAAGGGCTGGCTGGCGAAGCGTGGCTTGAGGTTGGCGATGGTCCACGGAAGGTCCGCCGCCTCCGTCAGGCGCTCGACCCGGTCCCGACGGAGGGCGAGGTCGAAGCGACCCGGCACCATCATGTCGAACAGCGGTCGCGACCCTGGCCCCGTCAGGGCCCGGGCCAGTTCCCGTAGGCCCGGACCACCGCGGGTCACCGCGTAGCGGGTGGTGGGATCCGGGGCGAGGAGTTCACCGGTGTCGATGACCACCGGCTCGGTCTGGGTCGGGGCTCGACCGGCCTCGCTGAGGCTCTTGAAGACCGATCGGACCGGAACGTTGTTCGTGCAGCCTGCGTCGTGAAGCTTGCCCAGCTGGCCGCCCTGGACGACCAGCGGTAAGACGACGGACGCCGCCGCTACGGTGGCCGTCAGCGCTGTCACCTCGTCTGGGCAGACCAGATGAAGCGGATCAGGTCAACGGCGCGCGCGCCCTCACCTAATCAGATTTCGTTGCGACGATTCACGATGCGGCTGATCAGCCCAAACTCCAGCGCCTCGGAAGCATCGAGCCAATTGTCGCGGTCGGTCGCCGCCTCGACCTCTTCGACGGTCCGGCCGGTTTCCTCGGCGTACAGCTCGTTGATCCGGCGCTTGGTCTTGATGATGTCCTTCGCGTGGATCTCGAGCTCCGATGCTGAGCCCTGCAGAACCCCGGAGATCAGCGGCTGGTGAATGAGGAACTTGGCGTTGGGCAGCGCGAGGCGGTTCTTCTTCTCCGCCGCCAGCGCGATGATCGAACCCATGCTCGCGGCCAGACCGGTCACCAGGGTGTAGATTTCCGGTTGGATGAACCGCGCGGTGTCGTAGATCGCGAACCCCGACGTCACCTCGCCACCCGGGCTATTGACGTACAGGTAAATCGGCCTGTCGGCGGCTTCGCGCTCGAGGGCCAGCAGCTGCCGGTTCACCTGGTGGGCGAGCTGCGACGAGACGGGGCCAGAAATCTGGACGATTCGGCTCTCGTAAATCCGCTGGTCCAGGGGTGTGAAGAACGGATAGTCCATGCGCTGAACCTACCACAGACGCCGGACCTTTATTCCGTCCCCACCCCGGCCGGGCGACGAATGGAGGTCGAACCGCCGCTACTTCTTCTGAGCGTATCCGATCGTCTGCAGGGCCTGCTCGATCTCGGGCAAAATCTCGGGATCGTCGATCGTCGCCGGCATGCGGTAGGTCTGAGAGTCCGCGATCTTCTGCATCGTGCCGCGGAGGATTTTGCCCGATCGCGTCTTCGGCAGCCGCTTCACCACCGTCGCCTGCTTAAACGCAGCCACGGGCCCGATCTTTTCACGAACCATGTCCACGAGGTCTTTCACCACGTCCGCCTCGGACTTCACGGCGCCGTCCTTGAGCACCACGAAACCCAGCGGAACCTGCCCCTTGAGGGCATCGGCGACGCCGATCACCGCGCACTCCGCGACGTCGGGGTGCGCGGCGAGCACCTCCTCCATCCCGCCGGTGGAGAGCCGGTGGCCGGCCACATTGATGATGTCGTCGGTCCGACTCATCACGTAGATGTAGCCATCATCGTCCATGAAGCCGGCGTCGCCGGTCTTGTAGTAGCCCTCGTGGTCCGTCAAGTACGACTGCACGAAGCGCTCATCGTTTTGCCAAAGCGTGGGCAGCGTTCCCGGCGGCAACGGCAGCTTGATCATGATCGCGCCCACTTCGTTCGGCTTCATCTGCTGACCGGTGGGGTCGAGAATCTGAACGTCCCAACCGGGAACGGAGCGGGTCGGTGAGCCCGCCTTGACCGGCAGCTCCTCGATGCCCAGGCAGTTCGAAGCGATGGCCCAGCCGGTCTCCGTCTGCCACCAGTGATCGACCACCGGGACCTTCAACTTCTCTTGGCACCATTTGAGGGTGTCCGGATCGCATCGCTCGCCGGCCAAGAACTGCGCTCGAAACTTCGAAAGGTCGTACTTGGCCAATAGGTCGGCGTTGGGATCCTGCTTGCGAATGGCGCGGATGGCGGTCGGCGCGGTGAACATCGCCACCACCCCGTGGTCCGCGATCACCCGCCAGAACGCGCCCGCATCCGGCGTTCCGACCGGCTTGCCCTCGAACATCACGGTGGTGCAGCCCTGGAAAAGAGGCGCGTACACGATGTACGAGTGTCCGACGACCCAACCCACGTCGGAGGCCGCCCAGTACACCTCTCCCGGCTCGACGCCGTAGATGTTCTTCATCGACCACTTGAGCGCGACGATGTGGCCGCCGGTGGCGCGGACGACGCCCTTCGGGATACCGGTGGTGCCGGAGGTGTACAGGATGTAGCACGGGTCGGTGGCCTTCACCGGCACGCATTCCGCGGGCTCGACGCCGCGCAGGGCGTTATGCCAGTCGATGTCGCGCCCCGCCTGCATCGGGGCTTCGACCTGGGGTCGCTGAAGCATGATGATTCGCTCGACCTTGTGTTCGGCGAGCTCGCAAGCCTCATCCAGCAGAGGCTTGTACGGAATGACCCGCTTGCCCTCGATGCCGGCCGATGCGGAGACGATCGCCTTGGGCTTGGCGTCATCGATCCGCGTCGCGAGTTCCCGCGGCGCGAAGCCCCCGAAGACCACGGAGTGAATCGCGCCGATGCGAGCACAAGCGAGCATCGAGATCGCCGCCTCGGGAACCATCGGCATGTAGATGACCACCCGGTCGCCGTATCCGATGCCCTGCGCTTTGAGCACGCCCGCGAACGCGGCCACACGGTCGCGCAGCTCTCGATAGGTCATTCGCGTGACGGAGTCGGTGACGGGGCTGTCATGGATCAGCGCGAGCTGGTCGCCGCGGCCGGCTTCGACGTGGACGTCGAGGGCGTTGTAGCAGGTGTTGGTCAGCCCGCCCGTGTACCACTGATAGAAAGGTACGTTGCTATCGTCGAGGACCCGATCCCATTTCTTGTACCAGAATACGTCCTCCGCCGCGGCGCCCCAAAACGCCTCCGGATCTCGCTGAGCTTGCTCGTAGACTTCTTCGTAGCGACCCATCACGTTCACTAGTTGTTTGCCGAACTCGGCGACAACTGCAACCGCGCGCGCCTCCATTTTCCGTCGATCGCCCCCGACGATAAGATGGACGACAACACCGCCGCCTCGAACTCCACGTCCTTCATCTTGCGATCGAGGCGAACGGTGACCTGACCATCGGCTTTTGGCGGAGGAACCCGATCCACAGCGATCAGGTCGCCGTCGACGACGTACGCCAGCACCGCCGAACCTTCCCCCGCTCGCTTCGTGATGCGCTGCAGCGCAGGTGGCGCGAGCCGCATCAGCAGCGCGGGGTCGCCCTCGTCCGTATTGATCGGGAATGCGGCCATGACGTCGGTGTTCGCGAAGACCAGTTCGGGTTCGGCGAGGATGGCCGAGCACCGTCCGTGGCGGCAGTACGAATACGCCGGCCCCGGAAGCTGTCCGTGCCGTTTGGCGAGAAAACGCTTCACGGGCCCCGCGGTCGTCGCCGACCACACCGGGCCGAGACGCTGCGCAGTGCGCTCGAGTCCGGCCGCCTGGGCATCGGCAGGCGAAAACAGGGCCGACTGATCCGCGTGCACTGGAAAGACGCGCAACTCGCCCTTCCTCAGGACCGCCTCCGCGACTTCGGGAATGCGGCGAGCGAGGGTGATGAGAAAGCACAGCTCCCCTTCGGCCCCGGTTCGGACCTCCGCCCGAACGCCGAGATAATGAAACCTCCGCATGAAGCGGACGATGTCGGTATCGGCATGCGCCTCTCCGCCGGCGATGCACAGGGTGGCGCCGTCCTCGCCGGAGTAGGCGCCGGCCGGTCCCCGCTGGAGGACCATGGGGAACACGATCATCCACACGGCGATGGAGACTACGGCGACGCCGGCGACGATGCGCTGACCAGGATCGAGCTTCACCTCGCCTCCATGGCGCGGCGCTCCCAACCGGTCAAGGCGGGGCCGGCCCTTCGCTCGGTTTCCCAGGGGCCACCGTGACGAAGGGCCGAACCCCAGCCCAGGAGTCAAAGGGGAAGGATCAGTCCGTGGTGCTGGGCTCCAGCACCCCGTCGATCAGGTGCACGACCCCGGTCAGGGTCCGGATGTCGCTGGCGATGACCGAAACCGAATTGCCCTCTTCGTCGATGAGCGAAATGCTGCCGTCCATCGCGACGTCGACCTCGATCATGCCCCCTTCCACGGTGGTGATCATCAGACCGTCGGTCAGGTCCTCAGCCACGAGCTGCTCGCCCGCCACGTGGTACGTCAGGATCTGCGCGAGGTTCGAGGGCGGACTGTTGATATCGAACCCGGCCGCCTCAAAGGCGTCGTTGGTCGGCGCGAACACCGTCAGGGGCGCCTCGCCGGTCAGCGTATCCGGGTCGACCGCGTCGACGAGGGTCGCTTCCTGCAGCGCGCTGACGAGGGTGGAGAGGGTCGACGTGGCCACCGCGACCTCGACGATGGTGGGAGGCACGATGACCTCATCCATGACGTGAATTCGACCGTTGCTGGCCAACACGTCGATCGTGGCGCTGAGGGTCGAGCCCCCGACGAGGATCGGGTTACTGCCTTCCGTCACCAGGTCCAGGTTGGCCAAGCTCGTGACGGTGGTGCTGGTGGCAACGACGCTGCCGGGCAGGTCGCCATCGACGACGTGGTGCCGGAGGATGTTCTCGAGCACGTCATCGGAGACAGTGGCGGTGTCGACCCCCAGCGCGGTGAATGCCGCGTCGGTGGGTGCGAAGACCGTGAAGGTCGCCGCGGCGTCGCTGAGCGGGGCATCGAGGCCGGTGTCCACCGCCAAGCCGAGCAGCGTGCCGAAGGTGCCAGCGTCGGTGGCCACCTCGACGATGTTGCCGACGGCGTTGTTATTGTTGTCGTTCGCGTTGTTGTTGTCGTTCGCGTTGTTGTTGTTGGCCGGCACGTTGTCGTCGTCGTCGTCGCCGCACGCCCCCACCGTTCCGCCTACGATCACTGCAAGTCCGACGATGCCGGCGCGCAGCCAGGCAGATCGAGTCAGATTCATTGGATGGTCTCCTTTTAGACTGAGGTCTCTGCTCGGTCGGGTCCGTGCCGCGCCGCGGCACAAACCGAGCTGGGTAGCGATACAGCCGACGCGCGCAGTTGGGTGCGATTGTGTCGTTTACCGGGCTAAAAAGAGACGTTGATGTTACGAGCCCGTGGCATCCGGTCGGTCAGAACGCCGAGGATGTCGGGTATTCGAGAACAATCAAACGCGGGCGAGGGGACGCGACGGGCGGACGGTGACGTCTCTTAGCTGCTGTAGACGTCCATGACCTTGTTCAGCAGGGAGACCGCGTCGGGCTTGCTGCGCTGGAAGGCGTTCCGGCCCATGATGGAACCGAAGCCTCCGCCCGCGTGGATGCCCTTAATCTCCTCGAGGACATCCGCTTCTGACTTCGCGGCGCCGCCCGAGAAGATGACGACTCGGCGCCCGTTGAACGTCGACTGGACGACGTGGCGAATGCGGTCGGCGAGGGTGTCGATCTTGATGTTTTGCTTCTCGTAGACCTTTCGCGCGGCCTCCAGCTCGATGCCTTCGTGAGGCGGCTTGACCTTCACGATGTGGGCCCCCAGCTGACCGGCGATCTGGGCCGCGTAAGCGACGATGTCGATCGCGGTCTCGCCCTTCTTCGATAGGCCCGAGCCGCGAGGGTACGACCAGATAACGGTGAGCAGGCCCGCGTCTTTGGCCTCGGCGGCGATCTCCTGGATCTGGCCGTACATCGTGTTCCGGTGCGCGGATCCTGGATAGATCGTGAAGCCGACCGCGGTGCAGCCCATGTATACGGCGTCTTTTACGGACGAGGTGATCGCCGGGCACGGATCCTCGCCCGAATCCAGCGAATCGGAGTTGTTGAGCTTCAGGATCGTTGGCAGCCGTCCGGCGTAGTCGCCGATCGCAGCCTCCATCTGGCCTTTCGGCGCGGCGTATGCGTTGCAGCCGGCCTCGAGCGCCAGCTCGAAATGGTAGCGGGGGTCGTAGCCCGACGGATTCGGGGCAAAGGTTCGGGCCGGACCGTGCTCGAAGCCTTGGTCGACCGGGAGAATCACCAGTTTTCCGGTGCCGGCCAGACGACCGGTCATCAACATCCGGTAGAGGTTGCCTTGAATCGCCGGGCTCTCGCCCTTGTACCAGCTAAGAATTTCTTTCACGCGGTCGGTGCTCATAACGGGACTCCTTAGGGCGGCTTGTCGCCAGCAAACATAGGGTGGGACGGACAAGCAGCGGCGGCAAGATCGAAGGGCCCATAACCCGGACGCCAAGTGTCGAATTCTCGGCCTTGCTGCGGCGCACTACCCGTAATCACTTGCTCGGAGGGCGGATTTTCTATTTCCTAAGGGTCAGGCCACGCCGTGACCCAGCACCCCAGTCAGCCGGCAGGGTATGCCGTCGGAAGCATCCTTGGCGGCCGTTATTGCATCCAGATGGTCATCGCCCAGCGGGCCTCGTGCGCGGTGTGCTTGGCCCAAGACGTTCGGCAGCCCCCGCGCACGGTTCTGATCTACAGCCTTCCGGACCGCACCCTGCCCCATCGGGTCGACCTGCTCCGCGGCCTTTTTAACGATGCGAAGATCGTCGATGTTCTTCACCGGGACACGCTGGTCGAGGTCCTCGATTTCGACGTCGAGCCCCTCACTGGCACCCTGTTCCTGGTCATGACGCACCGAACGGATGTTCCCGCATCCGCGCTCGCCGCGCTCGCGAGCCCCGAAGACAAGACCGCAGCGACCTTCGTCGAGATGGCGCGCAGCCTGCTCGAAACCCACGACAAACAGGTGAGGCGAGGCGACACAAATCCCGGCGTTCGGCTGTCGGATCTGCCGCAGCGCCGAAGCACTCGAACCACCCCGCCCCAACCTCGGCCGGGTTCATCGTTCCGAGCGCCGCCCATTCAGGAGCGAGACGTCAACGATCCCGTATACGGCGTGCTGCCCGCCGATTGGCGAGAAGCGGAGGAGGTTCCGCCGCCGCCGCCGCCGATGGCCGCGCCGCGTCGGTCGACGAAGCTCAGCCGAACCCACCTCGTGGTCGTCGGGCTGATCACCGCCGTGCTGGGGGGCGCGGTGCTGCTCGGCACGTTCGACAACCCCACCTACGGTCCCCGGGAGGTCGAGCGCCGCGGAGGATGGCGCAACTACTCGGGGTCGCGCGGCGGAGGGCGAGGACAAGGTCCGATGGAGAGCGGGACTCAGGAAGGCCAGATCACCATCGTGTCGACGCCCGCCGGGGCAAAGGTTCAGCTGGGCCTGAAGACCGTGGGTCGGACGCCGATCAAGATCGACCGTCCCGAACGGCAGGTGCTGCTCCGCATCAGCAAAGCCGGCTTTTCGGAGCAGTCGCTGGTGCTATCGCCGGGCGCGCCCGCCATGTTGTCGGTGATGCTGGTGGAGGGCGGGTTCGATGCCCCCGCGCCGGCCATGCCCCAGCTGGGCGACGATTCTACCGACCGCAACCGGCTGCCCGGCTACGACGTCGGCGGCCAATCGCGGCGCCCGGGGGCCATGGAATCCGGGTCGTCCGCGCCGGCCGATGCCTACGACACCTCCGTACGAGGCCGAGACCGGAAGAACCGCTACTAGGAATTGGTCACTTCGACGTCGCACAACTCGGCTCGGACCAACGCCCGGGCTGAGGTCTCCGACCGTCAGAGCTTGGGCGCCATCGGCGGTGGCGGCGGGGGTCCCGATGGCGACTTGGGCGGCGGCGGCGGCGTCGCCAGCACCGGCTTGGGCCCCGTCTTCACCGGTCCGGCCGCGTCCGCCATGTGGCAGGAGCCGTCGAAGACCACCCCTTTTTCGATCACCAGCGCCGGGGTGGTGATGTTGCCCTTCAGCCGTCCGGGCGCTTTGATCTCCACCGATGCCGTGGCGACGATGTCGCCTTCGACGGTGCCGTTGATGACCACGCTCCCGACGGTGAGCTTGGCCTTGACCTCCGCCCCAGGCCCCACCAGCAGCAGGTCGTCGGTAAAGATCTCGCCTTCGAAATGCCCATCGATTCGGACAGCCCCTTCAAAGGTCAGCTTGCCGTTGAACCGAGCCTCTCGCCCTAGGATCGTGTGTGCGTCGGCGGGATTGATCCTCGCCATATGATTGGATTCCTCGCGCTTGCTGGCCATTATCGCCATTGTCCGCTCCTCTCGTGATGCCCGCCGTTCAGGTCACTCTTTGATCTGTTCGACCAGTCGGATCAATTCGTCCGGAGAAGAGTAGTCGATCTCGATCTTGCCTCGAGGACCGGAGGGTACGATGCGAACTCTTGCCCCCAACACCCGCGTGAGCTCTTCCGTCGCTCGCGTGGCTGCCGGCGCGCCGCCTGGAACCTGACTAAACGGATCCGATGCACCCTGGTCTTCGTCCCCGGTCGGTTTTTTCCGCATCGCACGGACCGCCCGCTCTACCTCTCGTACGGACAGCCCGCGCTTCACGACGTCGCGAGCCATCTTGACCATGTCATCGGCATTATCGAGCGCGAGAAGAGCCCTCGCGTGACCCATCGACAGCGCGCCGGCGATGACCTGTCTCCGAACGTCGTCCGGCAGCTTCAACAGCCGCAGAGAGTTCGCGATCGTCGAACGGTCTTTGCTGACACGCAACGCGAGTTGCTCTTGGGTCATACCCGAGTTGTCGAGAAGACGGCGATACGCTTCCGCCTCCTCGATGGGATTGAGATCCTCCCGCTGAATATTTTCGATCAGCGCCCACTCGAAGACCTCGTTGTCGGCCAGGTCTTTGACGATGATGCTGATCTCTTTGAGCCCCGCCTTCTGGCAGGCCCGCCACCGCCGTTCGCCGGCGATGATCTCGAAGTTCTGCCCCCGCTTGCGCACCAAAATGGGCTGCATGAGCCCGTGCTCGCGGATCGATTCCGCCAGCTCGCCCAGGGTCGCGTCGTCGAAGGTCTTCCGAGGCTGATGGCGATTGGGGCGAACGTCTTCGATGGGCACTTCCATGGTGCCGGTGTGGCGGTCCGTATCGCCGTTGGAAGGGCGCTTTTGCGGAATTAAAGCGCCTAGCCCTTTTCCCAGGGCTTGTCGCTTTTGCGCCGGCGGTGACATGGGGCGCTTGACCCTAGCCAAAGATGGGCTTCAGGCCAACGGTCAGTCGTCGGACTCAGTACAGGTCCAGCAGCCGCTTGCGGCAATTGGCACACATCGTCGACCCTCGCTTATCGATCTCCTGCACCGTAGCCGCGTAGAACATCACACAGCGGTTGTTCGGACAGTGCGCCAAGCCACGGATCAAGCCGACCTGGTGCACCACTTCGGAAACGAGCCGCTTGTGGGTCAGTTCGCGACGGGATTCGCTGGGCCCGCTCTCAGGACGGAGGCGGGTGAGGCTGATGATGGCGGCTCGGGTCGAGCGATCCGCTTCTCCGAAGATGAACGGCACCTCGGGTACGAACAGATCCACGTCTACGAATCCGATTGCGCTGTCCCAGTCTTGCTTTCGAGTCAGTTCGACCCGCTTCAGAATCGCGGCCGAGTGATATTGCGTACGCGAAGGGTTGTACGCGTACTTCGGCCCCGGCATCGCCTTCGCGAGCAGGGTCGGTCGCCGGTACATCTCCTCCAACGCCGGACGTACCCGCTCCAGGGCCACGACGTCGACCTTGCCGACCGGAAGGAGCACCATCGGGGCGTGGGGATTGGGCCGAAACTGGTCCTGAACCCCCGCCTCGGGCGGCAGAGGCTCGGCCGGAAGCTCGGGCACGTCGATCGTGGAAGTTTCGGTGCCCGGGAACTGGCGCCGCCTTGAGCGTGGATTGGTCACCCTGAGTCCCCCGAAGTGCCTTTGAATGTCGCAGCTGGACGGGTGACTGGCAACAAGTTTCGCGACCCGGTACTCTCTCGAGCGACAGGGGCGCGGCCTTAGCGCCGCATGACGACGGTCGAAGGCCAATGCTTCCAGGCTTCAACCACAATGTCCGGTTCAATAACCGGGTCTACCATGTCCAGACCGAGGACATCGGGCTCAAGATCGCGTCCGTCGTGACCCAGGTATTCCTCGCCGGTCAGGTCCTCGCCCTCGAAAAAAAAAGCTATCAGGACGTCCTCGACGCTGGCTGGGCCGAGAGCGACCGGATCAACCAGATCCGCCACCTGATGCAGGAGCAGCACAAATCGCTGCTGAAGCGGGTGACCGAGGGTGCATTCGAGGCTCGGGTCAACGCGATGATCAGCGGCGGCGTTCCGACCGCGGATCCCCGACCCAGCGCTCGTCCCCCCCCGCCGCGCGCGGGTCGCCCGCCTCGGGAACCTCCGCCCTTCGCTGAATCGGCGACGATCATCACCGACGAGCGGGCCCTCCGCTTCGACGAATCGGACTTTCTTTCGTCGCTGGACGCGGAAGTCCGGCGACACATCCAAGCGTCGGATCCCAGCCTGCCGCCGTTCGACCCCTCGATCCTGCCCGCGGAACCGCCGCCTATCCCGCCGCGCACGGGGACCGCGCCCCCGCTGGAGTCCGGCCCTGGCGCGGCCACGGTCAGGGCCAGGGTTCCTCGCCCGGCCGAGCGGCCCTCCCGGCCAACGGCCGGCCAAACGCCCGCCCGGACC
>JANQQN010000121.1 GCA_028289325.1 Myxococcota bacterium
GTCCAGGCTTACCAATTTCGGTCCGCGTCTACCCATGCGAGTCGAACACGTTAAACCTGCCGCGTATTTCGTTTACAGGGGACTAGATGCGCTCGGCACAATCCCGATCCGCTTTGCGGCTCGGCGATTCGTGCCCGCGCATCCAGTCATATCGACCTTTGATCGCTTCGCTTACGCTCCGCTCGCGTACGCGGCGTCGACCGATTCCACCGGATTGGAACGCCCGCCGCCGCGTACTAGGTCGGTCGCACGGCGACCGCGCGAGCGGTGTGGTGGTCTCGAGGGTCCCACCCCTCTTCGTACGTTTGCACCACCAGCCCCAAGCGCCGAAGGTGGTCGGCGAGCGCGCCGTCATCAAAGAGGAATCGCGGGCTGGGGTGGGCGTGTCGGCGCTGGTTGCGTCGGGTCGGCTGCACATAGATGAGACGCCCGCCGGGTATCAGGGCCTCGACCATAACCGGCCACAAGGCCGCCGAGGGCAGGAACCAAGCGCAGACGACGAGGTCGAATCGAGCCCCCGGGAGCGCCCGTTGCGCGTCTTCGGTTCGCTCGAGGTCCGCGGCCACCGTCGTCAACCGAACTTCCGTTTCCTCGGTCGCGCGAGCGAGCGCGGCGGGCGAGATGTCGATGAGGGGCGTCGACCATCCGCGGTCCGCCAGCCAGCGCGCATGTCGTCCAAGGCCTCCGGCGACGTCGACGGCCTGGCCCGGGACCAGCGGCGCGACGGCTTCGACGACGAACGGCTCAGGATCCTTCGGGGCTTGATGGTCCGGCGATAGATACCGGCGCTGCCACTTGTCGAAGTCGGCCTGGCTCATGCCGAGAGGGTAACACGCTAGGCAAATCCGGTTCTCGGAGGGGGCGGCGTGTCCCGGTCGCCGCGAGGACCGGCGTCGAGGTGCTCGCGCAGGAAAGCCTCCCGGTCCGACCACTCCTGCAGGATCTGCAAGGTCTCCTGCTCGCCGATCTCGACCAATCGCTCGATGGCATCGAACTCGAGAAACCCAAACTGGGGCAGCGGCATGTGGATGTAGAGATCGAGCTGACGCTGTACGGTTTCTCGGTGATCTTCGCTGCCCAGGAGCATCGCGGTCTGGATGATGTCGACGATCGACGGAAACGGGCGCAGGTGTTCGGGGTCGAACAATCGTCGGGCGAGGACCATCCACGGGGAAGGAAGCTGCTCCCCTTGGTAACGCGGAGGGCTCGGGGTCGCGACGTCGACGCCGATGACCTTCGCGCAGTAACGACCCATGATGTCTCCGGGAAGATTGTTGAGCACGCCCCCATCGACGAGGATGTCGCCGTCCGAGACGATCGGCGTCACGATGCCCGGTAGCGCCGTCGTGGCCCGAAGCGCTTGCACGAGCGGGCCGTACCGATGCACCCGCAAGGAACGTCGGGTGAGGTTCGTAGACACGCAGAAGAACGGGAGCCAGAGATCCTCGATTCGTTGTTCGGCCAAGACCTCGCGAAGCGCTCGATGGATGCGGTCGCCGCGCACGACAGCCATGAGGGGGAGGGTGTACTCCTGAAAGATCCGGCGATCGACGAAGCTGCTCCGGTTGATCGAGAGCATGCGTTCTTTGCTCCAGCCGAGTGCGCACTGAAGCGCGATAACCGCGCCCATGCTCGTCCCGCCGAAGGCGTCGACAGGAATCCCGATCCGTCGAAACGCTTGGTAGGCGCCAAAGTGGGCGAAGCCTCGCGCTCCGCCTCCGCCAAACACCAAGCCTACGGAGCGCCCGGTGACGAATCGGCCGAGCCGGGCCATGTCTTGGCGGTCGTTCCACCGAAGGTGAAGATGCTGGTCCACTTCGCGCTCGTCGATCCAGCGAGCGCTCCGGTACGGCGGCCGCTCCGGGTCGGTGTGGATAAGGACCAGCGCTCGCTTCGCCTGGGCGGGCCTCGGGGCTTCGGTGACCACCCGCCGCTCGGCCGACGTCAAGCGATGAGGTCCGTCGGCGCGGGCGACGTGAAGCACGAGATCCGCGCGCTGGACGCAGCGTCGGGTCCACGGCGTTGGCTCGGGGCCCGCGATGTACAGGCTGAGGTCGTGGCGGGCCTCCTGCTCGTCCAGCCATGACATGAGGCGCAGGTCATCGACGGCGCCGAGAGCGTCGCTGCCGATCTGCCGGCCGAGGGCGTTTTCCGCCCGCTCCTCATCGAGCAGTAGGGTTCGCATCGTAGGCCGCAGCGCATCCGAGAGTCGCTCGGCGAGGTCTCGGACGGGGGCCTCGGGGTCGCTAGGAAGCAGCACGACGTTGACCACCGGTTGCTCGAACGACCGCCCTGAGGAGATCGACTGGGAACGCCGGATGACCGTTCGGCTGACGTACAAGAGTATCTGCGGGTATCTCTGACAGAGATACTGAAAAGCTTCCGCTGAGAACCGAGCCAGCACCGTATTGCGGACGGCGACCGCGGTGCCCGAGCGAGGATCGCCGCTGAGGACGGACATTTCACCGACGACGTCCCCCCGGGCGACGTTGCCCACCACCCGTTCGGTGATCCCATCGTCGTAGCGAACCTCGAGCCGGCCGGACAGAACGACGTACAGCGCGTCGCCGGCGTCACCTTGGTGAAAGAGGACTTCGCCGCGCCGAATGACCTGCCAGTCACCGTGGGCTTCGATGTCATCGAGAGGCGCGGAGTCCAACGGGCCGAGCAGGTGAGGCAAGACCCGACGCAGCTGGGCCCGCAACAACTCATGTCGGTCGGTACCGAGGGGCGGGACCTCGGCGATCTCTTCGGTCGCCGACGCATCGGTGGTCATGCAGTACCTATTCGGCGGGCGACAGGTCGGCCTCGACCGGGCGTTTGATCGGAGCCCATACATCATCCGAAAACCAGCCGTCTTGGTCGAGGAAGCGCGCCTCGACCCGATAGCCGGAGTCTGCGGCCAGGCTATCCATGTCGGCCGGGAGATACTTGTATGAATATTCGGTGTGAATGGGTTCCCACGGTTCGAACGTGAACAGTCGCTCCAGCCGGTTGATGTGCACCGTCTGGTGTTCCATCGAAACGAGATAACTCTCCATCGCCCCGGAGAATACGTTGTAGGTGCCGAAATGGCGCCATCGGCTCCGGTCGAAGTCCGCCTCGAGCTCTTTGTTCAGACGGTCGAGGAGGTTGAGGTTGAACTCGGCGGTAACGCCTTCGCTGTCGTTGTACGCGGCCAGCAGGCGGTCGATGTCTTTCTTGAGATCGAAACCGATCAAGAGTCGATCGGTAACCCGCATCGATGCCCATAGTCGACTCAGAAACCCCCGCGCGTTGGCGCGATCGAAGTTGCC
Source organism: Myxococcota bacterium (assembly GCA_028289325.1). Lineage (GTDB taxonomy): Bacteria > Myxococcota > Kuafuiibacteriia > Kuafuiibacteriales > Kuafuiibacteriaceae > JANQQN01. Next base: position 3,297 of record JANQQN010000121.1, read on the forward strand.
GATGTTCGATCCGAGAAACAGCACCAGGTTGGACCGACCGTCGCTTTGGCTGGCGAGCCATCGAACCCCCGCGGTGTATTCAGCCACCAGCCCCTGAATCGCGACGTCGGGATGCTCGGTTCGGACCCGACTGACCAGACCACGCATGGCCCCGGCGGAAATGTCGATGGGCACGAATCGAAAGTCGACCTTCATGCGCTGCGCCTCTTCGACCAAGATCATCGTCTTTTTGCCATCGCCGGCGCCGAGGTCCACGATGTTGAACGGCCGCTTGGCGACGCTGTTCAGGATCTCGCGCGCGTAAGCGCGCAGGATCTGCTCTTCACAGCGGGTCGGATAATACTCCGGCAGTCCCATGATCCGCTGGAACAGCTCGCTGCCGCGGTCGTCGTAGATCAGGTGGCTCGGCAGCCGTTTGGGCAGGCTGCTCAACCCGACGAGAACTTCGTATCCGAGCTCTTGGTCGCTATTCAGGCGTTGGTTGGATTGCGTAAGGTCCAGATAGAGATCATCGGTCTTGGCGTCGTTCAAGGGAACTCCTAGGACGGGCGGGCGCGTCATGGCTGAGATCGCGATGCCACCGACGAGGGAACGGATCAACCAATGTCAGGGTTTCATCGAACAGGTGGGGCAAGGTCTGTCAAACCAAGCGGGACGTTAGGTGCCTTGGCTTAATGCGTCTTGTTTCCGCAAGATACTGCAAAACGCCCCAAGATCCTGACAGAATCCCTCGGCAGAAGTCCTTACCGAAAAGGAGGAGAGCTGAGGAGGCCTTGTTCAATGTTTGATGACACCACCGTCGCATCGCCGTTCCTGCCTGGAGTCCGACTCCATGACATCGTCCCGAGCCGATTGGCAGAAGTTGCTGCCGACGGGGTCCTGGTCGCCGTGTCCGCGGCGTCCCGCGTTCGTATTCGAGCGAACGAGACGGATCTCGTCGCGGGACCTGGGAGCCTGCTCATCTTGCCGCCCGACGAGGGGCGCCGGGTGGAGCTCAACGGCGTACAGCGGGTGCGGGCGCTCGCCGTGGACCCGGTGTGGCTGACCGCCTGCGGTAGCTTCGTGCCCGCGGCGCCCGAGGCCTGTGACGACCCTGCCGCCCGGCAAGCGTTCCTGCGGCTGATCTCGGCCCTCGGAACGGCGGAGCCCGCCGACCGAGTCGCGCATCAGTGGTGGACTCTGCGCCAAGGGTTGTGGGGCGGCAGCCCCGAGAACTTCCTCCGTGGCGCGGTCCGTCGCGCTCTGGGACATCTTCACGGCGCTTACGCCGCCAAGCTATCGCTCGACGGTATCGCCGCCGTCGCACGGTCGAGCAAGTATCACTTGGTGCGAACCTTCCGTAAGCAGATCGGTCTACCTCCCCACGGCTACCAGGTCCTCCTGCGGGTGCTGCGGGCGCGGGATCTGCTCCGGAACGGGGCGCGTTCGGTAGCCGCCGCGCAGGAGGTTGGTTTCCTGGACCAGAGCCACCTGAGCCGACACTTCGTAAGACTCTGCGGAATGACGCCCGGCGTCTTCGGCCGGAGCGTCACCACCGTCCGGACCGCTGCTGAAGTGGTGGAGCGTCCGGCCTCCGTTTCGGTGGCAGACATCGCATCGTCGAACTGATTCCCGACGTTCATCCTGCCCCACCCGAGCGGCGGGGCCACCCCCGCGACCAACCCACGGTCGCCGTGCGTTCGAGTGGGCCTCCACAGCTTTTGTCTCCCCCGCTCGTTCGTCCTCGTCCGTTCTCCTCAGTAGCGAAGCTCGGGCCGGCTTCGGCGGGGGTCGCCTTTCGCGGCTGGCCAGGTCCGCTGGGGTTGCGTGTAGTCTCGGCGTCGGTCCCTCTCGTTGCCGGCCACGTCCGCTGATGCTCAATCCGCCACGGGCGGTCGCAGGCGGGCCGGCGGCTCTAAGATGGGCGCCGAGGCCGCCTGGAGGGGTAGGGGCCCTGGTCTACGTTCTACTTCGGCAGCAGGCCTACCTGGGGTCCCCTGCGCTCAGTCGCGCTCTGACCAGCACAGCCTTCCGCCCCCGGCGCCGCATTTCCCCCGAAGCACGGCCTCATCGGCCCCCTCGAAGAACCGGCGCCCGCCGGTACCCCGGATAGGGTCCCCCCGCGACGCCGGCCGGCATCGAAGCCACGAACGGCAACCCCGGATAGGGCGCCTCGCGGCCGCCCCGGCCGCCCCCGAAACCCAAGCTCCTATCAACACCGACGACCCAGCCTTCGGCCCCGCAAGACAAGCAGCATCTTCTTGGGCTGACTTCATCGCCGACGCTTCGACAAGATATCCTGCACGATAAATGCTAATGCTGCGCTGGATAGACGCGGACGTATGCGGTGCGCACCGAGACGGGCTGAGTGCGCTGCTTAGTGACCTACCGGTACAAGTCCGCACTGAGGTCATCGCTTCAAATGACGACCAGGCCCTGCTCGCCCTCGAGCCTCCGACCGACGAAACGGCGCCTATTCGGCGGGTCATGCGGGATTTTCGGTCTTCGGGTCGACCCGTAGCGATACTCCGACCGAAGGCGAATACCCGTCCTGCGGATCTGTTGATCGCAGCCTTCGACGGTCTGCTCTCTCAGCTTCCCGATTCGGTTGAGTCGACGCCGTTTGATGAAGTGTTGCTCGGTCTTCTTCGCCGAGAGTGCCTGCAGGCGCCGGAACGCTATCGGGTATGGTTGCAAAGCGCACTGCTGAATGCGGCCGTGGCTCGACTGTACGAGGCCGATACGTCACGAGTCGTCACACTCTTCTCCGAGGCCATGGCCCTGGGGCCCGTGCCGAGTGACTTGAATCGAGGCCACCGAATGGAGCTCGTCGAGGCCTTAGAAGAGGAAGAATCAGAGTCTGGAGAAGGTCTGATCGCGAAGCGTCGGGTGCAGGATTGGTTGCTCTCGAAGTAAACACTTACAGATTCTTTTTTATAAACTTGCGAACCCTTCGAAGTCAGAGTATTAGACGTCTCAACATGGACACGAGTAAGCTGGCCAAGGAAATCCAGCGCGCCATAGAGAGCCTCCGCAGCGAGCAAGAAGAGATCGATGCGAAGATCGCAGCGATGGAAGACGCCTTGAAGACCCTTGGGGAACAGAGCGTCAGATCGCGCCGAGGACGGCCTCGTAAGACGGCGACAGCGACATCGGCCGGCCGCTCCCGCAAGAAGCCGCATTGGTCGCCTGAGGCCCGCAAAGCGGCCGCAGAGCGCATGCGTAAGTACTGGGAAGATCGGAAGACCACGGGCAAGAAGGCCGGCAAGAAGAAGACTAAGAAAAAGGCCACCAAAAAGCGCGTGGCGAAAAAAGCGGCGGCCGCAGCGGCCGAGTAAGTGTGGCGATCGCCCCTGCGTTGTCGCGCATGGGGCTCGCACCTTTGGCGCGGCTGACCAGATACGCGACGACGTCGTACCGCGCCATCATTCCACTCAAAGTCGGCGGTGAAACTCGCCGAGAATCCCCAGGATAGATGTGTCCTGCGACACTCTCGAAAGGCATCAGGGCCTATCCCCATCGGGGCTTGGGGAGAGTTCGCCGCAGTGCACGATGGTCGAGGGGCTGATTGTAGAGGGTTGGGTCGGGGACCTCTTTGCGGCTTCGCGTCAATATGGACGAAGGTTGCGACCCTAGCGTCTGCGGGCTTTGCCTTTGTTGCGGCCGGGACCGCGGGCGGCTCGGGGCCTCCGACACCGGTACACCCGATAGCGGGTGTTCTCTCGAACCACGTCGACCCGCGAAAACTCCGCTGTAAGTGGGTTGGCGTAGGGCAGAAAGCGATTCGCGACCAGCCACAGGGCGCCTTCGGGGGCCAGGTGGGTCCGGGCCCCGGATATGACCGCGTCGACCATGGTCGTGTTCGTCGCCGTGCCTTCGTGAAAAGGTGGATTGCATACGATGGTGTCGAACTGGCCGCGGACGTCGCTGTACCAGTCGGACGGTCCAGACTGTGCGTTCGTCAGCCTATTGAGGATGATCGTCGCCGCCGTAGAGGTGATCGCGGACGCGTGGGCGTCGACGAGCATGACTTCGGCGTCAGGCCGACGCTTGGCGAGCATGGCGCCTACGACCCCGCTTCCGCAGCATAGATCGAGGATACGGGCGCCGAGCGAGTCGTTGGCCAGGGCGGCGAGCAGCTCGGCCGTGCCCGCGTCCAGACGGTCTTCGCTGAAGGTTCCCGGAATCGTCGAGACCTCGATGGTCCATCCTTCGACGCTGGCCGTCCATCGCTGGGACCAGTCGCCGTCTACCGACGGCGCGTCTGATGATGGGGGAAGGGGGGCGTCAGGGCGCGTAGGTTCGGACACGGTCGCTTCGACAAGCGTGCATCTTCGCGCGGCGTCGACGGTCCGGACGGCGCCCATGCTGGCGGCCAGGTGCTTCGGAATGCTCTTGATGCCGGCTTGATTAGCGCCGACGACGTACACCGGACCGCCAACATCGACCTGTCTTCGCACCTGAGCGAACGTCATCCCTTGAAAGCGCCGGCCTTTGGGGAGGAAGACGACCGCGCCGCCATAGCGTCCACTGCTGGACGGTGGAGGCGTTGTCCCGAAGTGAGCTTGGGTATCGGCAGGCATCGCGCGGGCGATGGCGTAATGCCGAGTCCAAAACGTGGCGTTGTGGCGACGAAGAACGGCCGCCGTGTTCGAGTCCGGCGGGTCGACGATCAGCCACGAAACGTGTCGTGCGAAGACCCGCGTCTCGTTTCGAAGGAGGAGTTGGGTCTCCGGCGGCATTCGCGCTCGTTTGGGCACCGGCGACGCGACGGAGTCAAGCTTGACCCCGATGACGGGTCGCGGGGGCTGCGAGTCTCGCCGCCGCCCCGGCGGCGAGACTTGCACTCGCCCGGCCGTTCGGTCGCGCTCCGGTGCTGAGGCAGATGGCGCCATTCTTGCCTGTCGAATCGAACATGCGATTCGACGGGCGACTTGCCCTCATAAGTATCTCGGCCTGTGCGTAGCAGCGTCGGAGCCCATCGCCGACGCGGGTGTCGGCACGTCGACAGGGGCCTTCGCCGAGGACCTCACGCGGATTATTGGGTTACGGCGGTAGCGTCCGGCGCCGGCTTGGCAGTAGCGTCGAGCCATGGCCGAAGTCCCCTACGAGCTTTTCTATTGGCCCGGTCTACCGGGGCGCGGGGAATACGTTCGCCTGATCCTCGAGGACGCGGGCGTGCCGTACGTCGACCGCGGTCGGCAGTCGGCGGAAGAGGGCGGGGGTATAGAGGCGATCGTCGCGCTCATCGAAGGTCGGCTGCCGGGCTTCGCGGCCTACGCGCCGCCGGCGTTGAAGCACGGAGACCTGATGATCGCGCAGACGGCGGTCATCTGTCGGTATCTCGCCCGTCGCCACGGTCTCGCCCCGCTCGACGAGGTTCATGACCTCCACGCGCAGCAGCTCCAGCTCACCATCGCCGACTTGGTGAAGGAGGTGCATGACACGCACCACCCGATCGGTACTTCGCTGTTCTATGAACAGCAGAAAGGGGAAGCGGTGACCGCCGCCCGCAACTTCCTGAAACATCGGTTGCCGAGGTTCATCGACTACTTCGCCGACGTTCTCGACGCCAACGGAGGAGATGTGTTGGTCGGATCCGAAGTGTCATATGTCGATCTGGCAATGTTTCAGACGTTGGTCGGCATCGGGTACGCATTCCCTCGTGGCTATGCCGAGGTCATGGAGCGCGCACCGGGGCTATCCGCCCTACGGGCTCGAATCGAGGCGCGCCCGCGACTTTCGGCCTACCTGTCTTCGGCCCGACGCCTCCCGTTTAACGAAGACGGTGTCTTTCGGCGATATCCAGAACTCGACCGGCCCGAATAGCGCTTGCTGTCTGCCGCGTTTTCCGTAACCACACATGCCGAGACCATGGCCGAGCGGTCGGACACGTCCCTGCGCACCATGGCCGTGCGGCGAGCAGTGTTGCTGTTGGCGCCGGCGGTCATCCTAGCCCTCTTTTGGCAGTTCACGCCGCTCAAGCAGCTCTTGCATCCGGAGACGGTGACCGAAGCCGTGCATTCGGTTCGGGGCGCATGGTGGAGCCCTCTGATGGTCGTCGTGGTCTCGGCGGTGGGCTGTGTGGTCATGGTGCCCCTCACCCTGATCATACTGGTCCACGGCGCCTTGTTCACGTTTCCCATGAATGTCTTCGTCGCGGTGACCTCGGCGATGGTGGGGGCCTTCGTGATGTATTTCATGGGACGTCGGGCCGGAGAGGGTGTCGTCGATCGCCTGTTGTCCCCGGCATTGATCGACCAGTTGAACGACTCGGGAACGAAAGGAGTGATGGGGCTGGCGATGCTCCGATGGGTTCCTATCGCTCACTTCGGGCTGGTGAACATCGCCCTTGGCGCCCTCCGCGTTCCGCTTTCGCGGTTCATGCTCAGCACCCTGATCGGGCAGATGCTGCCGATCCTCATGCTGGTGGTATTGGGCGACCGCATTCGAGCTGGTCTTCTCGACCCGACCCTGAAGACGGTCGGGATGGTGTTCGGGGCGATGGTCAGTGTCATCTTGCTGGGGTTCGGACTTCGGATTTGGGCGCGATGGCGCAAACTCCGAGACTTGGCGTAGCGTGACGTGATGAACGACAGCTTCGTCGACCTCCGCAGCGATACGGTCACCCGTCCCACGCCCGGGATGCTGGCCGCGATGCAGGCGGCGGAGGTCGGCGATGACGTCATGGGCGAGGATCCCACCGTCCGCGCCTTGGAATCGAAGGTCGCCGCGTTGCTTGGGCAGCCGGCGGGCGTCTTTTGCCCCTCGGGGACGATGACCAACCAGATCGCGCTCGCCGTTCACTGCCGCCCGGGCGACGAGATCATCTGCTCCGCCGATAGCCACATCTACCATTACGAAGGCGGCGGCCTTGCCGCGACGAGCGGGGCGTCGGTCAGACTGTTGGCCGGCCACCGGGGGCGTTTCGAGGTCGAGGCGGTGCGGCGATCAATCCTGCCCGATGATCCTCACTTTCCCCGCACGCGGGTGGTGGCGATCGAGGATACCTGCAATCGAGGTGGGGGTACGATCTGGGACAACGCCGTGATCGACGGTCTACGGACGGTCTGTGACGAAGCGGGGCTCGCCTTTCACGTCGACGGCGCCCGACTGTTCAACCGTCTGGTCGCTCGCGGCGACGTTCCGTCAATGTATGGGCGTCGTTTCGACTCGATTTCGATTTGTCTTTCCAAAGGACTGGGAGCGCCGGTGGGCTCGGTGCTCTTGGGATCGGAAGACGTCATTCATCAAGCCCGACGGGTCCGCAAGCGTCTTGGTGGGGGGATGCGGCAAGCCGGCTACCTGGCCGCGGCGGGGATCTACGCGCTCGAACACCACGTCGACCGAATGAGTGAAGACCACCGACGGGCGGCGATCCTGGCCCAGGTCTTGGCATCGTCGCCGAAAGTGGCGTCGGTCGTTCCTCCCGACACCAATATCGTTCTGTTCGAGCCGGGCCCGGGGGCCACCGTCGCGAGCTGGCTCGCGCACCTCAAGGCGCATGGGGTGTTGGCCGGCGGGATGGGCGCCCACCACGTCCGGTTCGTGACCCACCTCGAGATCTCCGACCGAGCGATCGAGCGGGTCTGTGACGCGATTGCTGCCTTCGGTTGAGACGGGCGCGTTGACGACCTTGTTAACCGGCGGTATCTGCGCGCGGTGAGCTTCTTCATCGGTTTGTGGCAGCGATACGTCCTCGACGTTCGGGCGAAGACGGATCGCGAAGCCTTGGCGTGGCAGGCCGAGCACGGCGTCGACGCCGCGGACCGGAGGCTGGCCGCCGTCCTCGTCACGGTGATGCTGTGCTTGATCTTCACTCGGTACTACGGGAGCTCGGGGCGGCTGAACTACTGGACCGACCTGTTCGCCGTCATCGGGCTCGACGACTGGGGACAGGCGCTCGAGCACTGGGCGACTCGGTCCGAGAATCGGCGATTCAACGGCCGCATGTTCTGGGCGGTTGGGCGCGTCATCGGTTACGTCGTCTTTCCGATCATCGTCATCAAGCTGTTCATTCGGGAGCCGATTTCGAGCTTCGGGCTCCGGGTGAAAGGCATCTTGCCCCACGCCAAGGTCTACGCGTTGATGTTGGCGGGCATCGCCCCGCTGGTGGTCATCGTATCGTTCTTCGAGTCTTTTCAGCGGAAGTACCCGTTTTACGCTCTGCGTGCGGGGGAGTCGTGGTGGCCCCACTTCATCCTCTGGGAGCTGCTGTACGCGGCGCAGTTCGTCGCTTTGGAGTTCTTCTTTCGCGGCTTCATGGTGCACGGCGCGAAGTATCGGCTCGGTTACGCGTCGATCTGGGTAATGATGGTTCCGTACATGATGATTCACTTCGGCAAACCGCTGCCGGAGTGCGTAGGCTCTATCATCGCGGGCTTTGTCCTCGGCACCCTGAGTCTGAAGAGCAATTCGGTGTGGTGGGGCGTGGCCATCCACGTGGCCGTGGCGTGGGGAATGGACCTGCTTTCGCTGTGGCAGCGAGGAATTCTTTAGTTAGACCGTGGCACCGGAGTCGGCGCGCACCGTGGTCGGCGGGTCGTCGTCGCTGGCCCGCCCATCTTTGATGAGCAGCGCTTTGGCCTGGGACACCCAGTCGTCGCGGGTGATCCGGTTCTTGAACTTCTTTTCCAGCATCCCCGCCACCCGTTGGATGTCTTTTGGTCGCCACGACGCGATCTGCTCGAAGCGCCGGATCCCCGCCGCGTGAAGCGACCGCTCGAGGGCCACGCCCACGCCGCGGATTCTTTTGAGGTCATCGGGCGCAGTCGTGTCGTCGACGTTCGCCGCCAGCGCGCCGGTCGAGGACGGCGTCTCGCTCAACGAAGGCCGAGCGGCGGTGGTCGAGACGGACGGGGTCTGCGGTCGGTCGGAGGGCATCGCCGACGCGCCACCGAGCCGATTCTCCAGGGCCCCCAAGCGATCTTCGGCCTCCTGGCCCCACCGGTCTTGGTGCTCGAGGCGCGAAGTCAACGCTGCGGCCGTGGACTGCAATCGCTCGAACTGGCTGCGGGTGGTCTGCACTTGGCCCGGCAGTACTTCCAAGGAGCTCACCCTGGCCTCCAGGTCGTGTTGGTGCTCATCGAGCCGGCTGACCTGCTCGGACAGCTCGACCAGGGATTCCCGTCGGTCGTCGTGGCCCCGCTCCGGCTCGGACACGCCTTGTTTGTGGCGCAGGTCGGCGAGCTGCCGCGCCGTCGCTTCGTGTTGGTCCGCGACCACCCGGACTTGGTCGGCGGCCCGGGCGGTGTGCTTCGCGACGTCGGCGACCCGGGCTTCGACGCCCGAGATACGGTCGCTGAGCGCGTCGACGACGGACAGGGTCGGGCCCGGTTCGTCATTGGCGGTCGTGGTGCGCAGGTCGTGGCGATTCGCGATCGCCTTCATGTCGGTGGTCAGAGCGTCGGTGCCGGCCTCGAGGGCCAGGAGGCGATGCGCGTGTTCGTCGCGGTCGGTCGACAGGCCTTCGATGCGACCGATGAGAATGTGTTGAGCCGCCTCGAGCTGCCGGCCGAGCCCCGCCTGGGCTTCCGTCAGCTGGCTGGCGAGGGTTGCGGTCCGCTCGGATAAGGCGCTGCGCGCCGCGACCAACCCCTCCATCTGGCCGGACAGATCGGCTTGGCGGTCGCTGTGGACGCTCAGTCGCTCATGAAGCCCATCGTACGCCGCTCGAAGCTCGCTGAGCGCGCTCTTGTGTAGCTGAAGGTCCGTCTCCGCGGCGCTCAACTGCTTTCGACTCGCGGCGACATCCAGGTTGAGTTGCTCCACATTCGTGCGCACGTCGCGAACCATCGATCGGCTGAGAAGAAAACCGAGCAGCGTCCCCAACAGCAGGGCCAACATCAAGAAAATGATGATCTGTAAGACGAGGTGGACCATGACTAATCCTTTCGCAGCACCCGCACCTCGATGCGTCGATTGCGGGCTCGGCCGTCGGGGTCAGCGTTGGAGGCGATCGGGCGACTCGGTCCGTAGCCGATGGCGAGCACGCGGTCTTCCGAAATACCGCGGAAGATCAGGGCTCGTCTGACGGCCTCGGCTCGCTTCTCGCTGATTCGTCGGTTGACGCGCTCGCGGCCCTGACTGTCCGTATGTCCTTCGATCTCGAAGCGGGCGATGGCGCATCCATTCATGACCGTCGCCAGCCGATCGAGCAATGGAGCGCTGTCGGACGCGAGTCGGGCCTTGCCGAAGTCGAATGTGAATTGCTGTCGAGCGAGCAGCTCATTGACCGCTTCTTGACACGCGATCAAGGCGAGGGTCGCGGGGTCGACCTGCGGCGGAGGCGCTTCCGGCTGGGGCGCAGCGACCGTCATGCGGTCCAAGACTACCCGGTGTCCCCATGTGGAAGCCACAACGCTGATCGCTTCTTCGCGTTTACGAAGGCTTGGTGCTTCGCCGCTCACGACGAGGTCTCGCCCGTCGGCGTCGACACGAGCGAAGGAAAGGTTGCGCTCGGTCAGCGCGTCGGTGGCCCGAGTGACGAGCGTCGCCTCGATTCTCGGCGCTGTCCACGCCACGGTGGCCGCGGCCAGACCGCAGAACGCGAGCAGACAGGTGACCACGATAACCACACCGTTCTTCATGTCATACCTCGCGCTGCGTCACCGCGCTGCGGTCGCTCTGGACGGCCACGTCGTCGGTGTGGCGGGCGTGAAAGCGAAGGGTGATTCGGCTCAGAAGAACCGCTCGGGATAAAACACGAGCTGGATGAAGTTGAACTCGACGTGGTCGAAGGCCACACGGGCGTCGCCGCGGCGCAGGTCGAGGCCGGGCGTGAAACGAAGGTTGGTGCGCAGTATCCAGGCCTTCGTTTCGAACGGTCGAACGTCCCAGCCGAGCACGACCGAGAGCGCGGCTTTGAAGGCGCCACCGTTCGCGCGTTCCCCTGTTTCGTCGTCGTGCGCATCGTAGTCTAGCCGTTCCACCGAAACGCCCCCGCCCAAGAAGGGCACGAAGCCGTTGTAGTCGAACAGGAACTTGAGGGCGTCGAGGGACAGTGAGTGTCGGACGTATGTATGTTGTCGCCCATATCCTTCGTCCGATGCGTAGAAAAATCGGTAGTTCGCTCGCACGACGGCGTCGAAGTCTTGCCAATAATAACCGATCGCGGCGTCGGGGACGATGGTCGGCCGCTTAAGGCCGGACAGAAACGCACCGTCACCGTCGAACTCGCTCTCCGAAATGGGAAACGCCGCCGATGGTCCGAGCGCGAACTCCCACGCGTCGAGCTTGTCTTCGCGAGCGAAAGCTTCGTACCGCTCGGCCAGACGCCCTGATCGTGACTCTTCGATGAACTTCTTCGTCGAGTCGAACTCGTAGCGATACCCGAGCCACACGTCCAAGACTTCGGGTATGAAGCGAGCGTCGTTACCCGGCTCGCGGCCCAGCGGATAGTCGCGATCGCCGAACATGTGGAGGCTCGCCCCGAGCTCGAAGATGCCGCGACTGGTTCGCCACGCGGCGCCGATCATGACCGGTACCTGATGGATGGTGAGAAGCGGCCCATCGTCCTGGCTATACGCGTTCACGGACCACGCGATGCCCGCGAAGGGGCGGATGGTGCCTGGTGACAGGGCCCACGGGTACAGCTTCATCCCCGCTTCGATGCCCAACGTGAAGCGGGTGGTGATGCCTCGCGGCTCCGAGGTTCTCAGCCACAGCGGCGAAAAGGCGACGTACAGGTCCGCGTGGGCCCAAAAGTGGAGGCCACCGACCACCAGGCGCGGCGCGAGCATCGTCGGCAACTCGATCTCGTCGGGGGTTTCGGCGTCGGGGGTCAGATTCACCTTCCCGGGGCTCGGGGCCAACGACAGACTCAGGCCGAAATAGCTCTCGGCGAAGGTGAACCGGTACTCGGCGCGGGCGGGGTCCTCGCCAGGGCCCGGTTCGGCCCGGGCGGGGCTCGGCCCCGAGATCCGGACGGCGATCGCGGCCAGGACCGCAGTTCGGAGCGCGTGGCGAGCGATGCTTTGCACGGCGAGCCGAGCCCTGGATACCACGCCCGCCGCCGGTGTGCGCACGGGATCGGTCGACAAAACGACCGGGATGTGGCCCCATCCGCGCGGCGATGAAGGTCCTGGACGTCGCTGAATTCTACGCCGAAAAGGGCGGCGGGGTGAAAACGTACCTCGACCAGAAGCTTCGCGCCGGCGCAGCGGCCGGGCACGAGGTGGTGATCGTGGCCCCGGGTCCGCGCGACCATGAGCAGCAGCGCGACGGCGGGCGGATCGTCTGGGTAAAGAGCCCCCGCGTCCCCGGCGACCCCCGTTACCACCTGTTCGTGGATCGGCGCGCCGTTCACGACGTGCTGGACCGCGAACGCCCCGACGTCGTCGAAGGCTCCTCCGTCTACGGTGGTGGCTGGTTCGTGGGCAGCTGGCCGGGGTCCGCGGTTCGGTGCCTCGTGTTTCACCAGGACCCCGTCGCCGCTCTCGGTCATCCACTTCTCGATCGCCTGGTGTCCTCGGCGAGGATCGACTGGGCGGCGGCGCCGTTTTGGGCGTATTTGCGGCGCCTGTCGGCCCGGTTCGATACGACGGTGGTCGCGGGTCACTGGCTGCAGGAAAGATTGACACGGTTCGGCGTACCCAGGGTCCGGGCCATTCCCTTCGGCATCGACCCCGCGCCCTTTCGGCGGGCTCGGCGCGACCCGCAGCTTCGGGCCCAGCTGCTCGCGGCGGCGGGCGCTCCCGACGACGCTCCGCTGCTGGTTTGCGTCTCCCGTCACCATCCCGAAAAGCGTCTATTCACTCTGATCCACGCGGTTCGGCGGCTGTGGAAGGCCCAGCCGGTGGCCCTCGCGATCTTCGGGGATGGGCCTTTGCGCCGGCAGATCGACGTCGAAGCGGAAAAGGGACCGGGCGTGGTGGTCGCGGGCTACACCCGCGACCGCGAGCATCTGGCGCGAGCGCTGGCCAGCGCCGATGCCTTGCTTCACGGTTCGGCGGCGGAGACCTACGGTCTCGTGGTCGCGGAAGCGATGTGCGCGGGGACGCCGCTGGTCGTGCCGGACGTCGGTGGCGCGGCGGACCTCGCCGACCCGGCCTACGCCGAGGTTTATCCGCCGGGAGACGTCGACAAGTGTGCGGCGGCGATCCGGCGGCTGTTGAGTCGAGACCCGATGCGGCTGCGCGTCGCCTGCCTGGAGGCCGCGCGCTCGGTGCAGACCCTAGATGACCATTTCTCTGGGCTGTTCGAGCACTACGAGGCGCTGCTCGCCAGTCGTTCGGGCGGCAATGGTGTCCACCGGGAAAAGGCCGCCCGCGACCGAGGGGTCGGCGTTGCGAAAGCGGCGGAGACCGAGGGTACGCCTTCGCCGGCGTCGGTGACCACAGGGTTCCACCCGGACCGAGAGTGAACGGGGAGTGAAAAAGAGACTCAGTGTGAATTGAGTTCACACTGTTGGATTCACACCAAGCCGTCGGCGTTGGCGCGGCCGACCGGTTCGCCTGAGAACCCCGTACAACGATATACGCTCCGTTTCGTGCGATAGGGTGTCTTTATCGCACGTCAACCCAAATGTGGCGCCATCGCCGGGGACAGGCCCGTCACACCCCGCATTTGGCACCGATCGTGCCTCCCGACGTCGAACTTATGACGCTGACTGCGCCCATTACTCCACGTCACGGCGCCCCGGGTCGGCGGGCCGGCCCGAAGGACTTTCCGCACATCGGGCTGCTCAACGATTTCTTGAGCGTCCCCTATCCGACCGGTTCGACCTTCGCGTCGCAGTTCCTCCAGGCGCAGTTCAAGCTTCGCGGCCACAAGGTCACCGTCGTGGGACCGAACGATCCGCAGGCGCGGCCGGAAGACCTTCCGCAGCCTTCGGTGGCCCTCCCTTCGCTGCCTATCCGGAGCAACCCGGGCTTCTATCTGCCGCTGCCCACCCGCCAGGTTCTTCAGCGCCTCGCGGCCGAGAAGTTCGACATCGTGATCGGGCAGACCAGCTCTGCCCTCATGGATGCCGGTGCGTACCTGCGGACGACGCAGCGCGTGCCGTTGGTGTGCGTCAACACGGCCATGCTTTCGAGCCTGTACGACGTGCTCCTGCCCGAATCGCTGTCCCACAACGATCGGGTTCAGGAGCTCTGCCGCCGCTACATCGTGCCGTTCGTCGAGCAGGCGTCGGTGCGGGTCTACAACAACAGCGACGGCCTCATCGTATTGTCGAAAGGGCTGGAGCGCTATTGGCGTGACCTCGGGGTCACCGTCCCTATCCACGTCATTCCGCGGTCGGTGAACCCCAAGATCTGCGCGGCGGAGGTGGGTCCGGATCCGTTCCCGGCCAGCGCGCCGAAGGGCGCGCGTCTGATGATGCTCTGCCGCCACGTGCGGGAAAAGGGTCTGTCGCGGGTCATCGATATCTTCGCCCAACACATCGCGCCCGTGGTGCCCGATGCGACCCTGACCCTCGTTGGCGACGGGCCGGACCGCGCGTCGTTTAGGGAGCGATGCGCTCGTCAGGGCGTCGCCGACCGCGTCTTCTTCCCCGGCGAGGTGCCGGTGTCCGAAGCGCGCACGTGGTATAGCCACGGCGACCTATTCGTGTACGCGTCGCTGTCGGAGACCTACGGCCAGGTCGTGAGCGAGGCCATGTACTGCGGTCTGCCGGTGGTCGCGATGGACGATCAGGCCGGCGTTGCGCAGCAGATCAATCACGGCCGAGACGGGCTTCTGCTCGATCCGGGGCCGAACCGAGCGTCGGCCAATGCACGGTTCGGACAGGAGGTCGTCGGTCTGTTGACGAACCCGTCGCGCCGTCGAAGCCTGGCCGAAGCCGCCCGTCGTGCGGCGGTGAATCGGGCGGATCCGGATCGCGCCATTCAGCGCTATTACATCGCCTTCGAACAGGCTCGACGCCATCGGGCCCTCAGCCACCCCGACGCTTCGACCTTGGCGCTGACCGCGCCCATGGTGAAGTGGGCGATGCTGCACTCGACGGTCAGCGGGCTGGCGTTGCTTCGGCCGCCGACCGTTCACCGCAACGGCATCAAGCACTCGGGCTGGGGCGACCGATCGATCGACCGCGCCGACGTCGCGGGCTCGGCGCGCCTGACCGGAACCTCCTCCTGACCGAAACCTCCTCCTGACCGGAACCGCTTCCTGACCGGAACCGTTTCCTGACCGGAACCTCTTCCTAACCGGCGGATTCGCGGCCGGTCGTCGTCTCGAGCCGCGAGCGATTCCGGCGTAGTCAGCGCTCGAGGGCGAGGGCGGCGCGGACCCGATCGAGCTTCGCGGTCAACAGCTGCGCGTTTGCCTGACCTAGTCGCGCTCGGGCCTGGGATAGCTCGTTCGGACTGGCCGCCGACTCTTCGAAGCGTTGGGTGACGTCTTCGAGCTGGACGTGGGCCGCCTGGACGAAGCGGTCGGCGAGCTCGACGTTTCGCCGAGCTTGCACCAACCGCAGCCGCCGCCGGGTCAACGTTCTCGCCTGTTCGGCGCTCCGTTGCGCGCGGCGAAGCTCGAGCGCGCGGGCGTCGGCCCGGGCCGCGTCCGCCTGCGCGGCGCCTTCGCCGCCGTCGGCGAGGGGAAACTCCAAACCGATGCCCGCCGCGTAAAACGGGAACAACGTGTCGAACTGGCCGCGCAGGCCCGCCGACGCGGAGACGTTCAGCTGGGGAAGAAAGCGCTTGTCGTAGAGCTTCGCCGTCGCCCGGGCGGCATCGGCCCGCGCGGAGAGGGCGTCGGCGACGGGGTCGGGCTTCGGGTCGGGGCTATCGGTCGATGCCTCGGCGCCGA
>JANQQN010000146.1 GCA_028289325.1 Myxococcota bacterium
ACCCCGCCGAACGGTCCGATCCCGCTGAACGGTTCGCCCTCACCGAGCCTCCGGTCGAGCGCCGCAAAGCCCCTACCGCCCCGGAGACCAGCCCCGTCCGCGCCCCTCTCGCCCGCGGGCGGACCGGCGACCGGGAGACCGCCGCATCCGCCGACCCCAGCGCCGCCGACCGCATCGCGCACCGCTTCGTCCTCCGGCCTGGCGTCGACGTCGTTCTCGAGCTGCCCGCGGACTTCACGGCCAACGAAGCCCGCCGGTTGGCCCGGTTCATATCGTCGCTCCCGTTCGACGACGAATCGTGACCGGTTCGACCCGGTGATCCGGCCGTCAGGGCAAATCGCGACCGAACCGACGCCGATACCGCGACCGCAACCGCGCCAGGGCCTCCTGTTGGCCGGTCGCGCGATACGCGGAACCGAGCAGAGTCCACGCGTCTTCGCGGTCCGGTGCGAGCCGGATCGCCCTTCGCAGGGGGGCGATGGCCTCCGCGAATCGTCCGGATCCGAAGGCCGCCACCGCGAGCAGGGTCTGGGCGTCGGCAGACTTGGGGGCCGCCTTAGCCGCCGCGCGACAGCTCGGCCACGCCGCCGACCACAGGCGCTTGGCGACCAAGACCCGACACCCGGCCGAGGTCCGGGCCATCTTGGGGAAACGGCGCTTCAGCTCGGCCTCGAGCTTTGCGAGCCGGTCTAGATCGCGCGCTCCCGCCGCCGCGCTGATGTCGCCTTTGAGGGCCAGGTACACCGGCTCCTCCGCCGGGCCCACGCCCCGCTCGGCGGCGTTGGGCGAAAGGCCGTAGGCGTTTCGAACTTTGGCCGCCCAGGCCCGGATCTGGTCCTGAAGCTCGGGATCGCCGCTTCGCTTGACCGCGGCTTCCGCCCACGTCACCGCGGATAGGGATCGGTACACCTGAGCGAGCAGGGCCCAGCCTCCCGTGGTTTCCGCCTTGTCCTCCCGCAGAAGGGCTTCGGCGGCCCGAGCGTCTTGCAGCGCCTGCTCGTCCTGTCCTCGATGCTGGCGGCTCACGGCCAGCCACAGCATCGGCATGGGCTCCCTGGGGGTGAGCGCGACGGCTCGGCGACAGACGGCCAGCGTGGCGTCATCGGCCGGGGCCCGCCGAACGGACACCTCGCACCCGATCCTCTGAATGGACGCCTTGCTCGGGTTGCGTTCGAGCACCGGGGCCAACAGGGCCCATCCGGCTTCCGGGGCGTCGGCGGCCAGGGCGCGGGCTCGGTTGGCCAACGACTCGTCGTCCTCGAAGCCCGCGGCGTTGGTGGGGCGACCGGTCGCCGGATCGAACCGCTGCAGGTCGCGTTGCGTCAGGTTGGTCAAGCGGCCGGGTCCCTCGCTGATGAGCCCCAGCATCAGCGCCCGGGCCTGGGGATCGACCCGCTGCTGCTGCATTTCGCTGAGGGCCGCTCGGTAGCGCCGGAGCATCGTCGCTCGCGCGTCGCTATTCGCCCGGTTCTCCCCGCGGGCCGACAGGGCGATCTGCATGAGACGACGATTTTCGGGGGTGAAGGCGGCGTGTTTGGGCGACTGTTGAGCGGCCATCAAGGCGCCGGGATCCCGAACGTGGAGCGCGCCGAGGGCGTGTCCGATCTCGTGCAGCAGCACCGTGGCCGCGCGATGCCTGCGCAGCGCCTGGTACAGGTCTTCACGCTCCTCTTGGTCGAGCCGCGTCAGCCCCCGCTCCAGTTGCTCGAACTGCTTCAGGTCATCGCCGGGGCGCACAACGAGGTGTTTGCCGAGCAACGTTGCGAGACCGAGCTGATCATGACTGACGGTGACCTCAGGGAACGGGGTGGTGAGCCCGATGACCAGATCGACGTCGTTCCCCGGGTCGTGGCGAGCGAGGTCGAACAGCGCCGCCTGCAGACCACCCGCCCCCCGGGCTCGGGTCCACGGCTGCAGTCCGACCACTTCGAGCTCGGCCCCGATCGCGGCCTTCAGCGCGGGATTGATCCGCTCAACGACCCGATAGAAGCGAACCTGCCAGCCGAGGATCGCGCCGCGGTGGCCGTCGTCGGCATGGACCCGCACTTTGAGGGGGGTCACGGGCCCCGACCACGGCGGGGTGGTCTGCAGCGGCACCGGCCGCAGGCGCTCGGCGAAACGCTGCTGCAGGGTGCGAGCGGACGGCGCGCATCCCATGACCGCCATCAGCCCCGCGACCACCGCCCACCCGTCACGCGTCATCGACGGCCTCTCGGCGCGCGTCCCGGCGCGCACGGCGCAGATCCACGTTGCCCAGCTGGCCACACGCGGCCATCACCGAGCGGCCTTTGGTTGTCCTCCGCCGCACCGCGACCCCCGCCTCGACCAGCCAGGCCAAGAAGCGATCGATCTCCTCCTCGGTCGGCGCCCGAGTCAGCGGTTGGCTACCGGGATTGTAGGGAATGACGTTCACCAGCGCGCGACCGAGGGGGGCCACGAACGCGGCCACCGCTTGCGCGTCGTCGGGACCATCGTTCAGCCCCGGCATCAGACAGTAGTTGACCGCGTAGACGAAGCCTTTCCGACGGGGGTGGGTGACGAGGGCCTCCTGGAGAACCGGAAGCGGGAACGTCCGGTTGATCGGCATCAGAGCGCTACGGCGCTCGTCGATGGCGGAGTTAAGGCTCACAGAAAGATTGAGGCGACGCCACCCGAGCTCGGCGAGCCGGGCCAGGCCTTCCGGGTTGCCGACGGTGCAGACGGTGATCTTCTGCTGGCTGTAGCTCAGCCCTTTCTTGTCGTTGAGGACCTTCAGAGCCTGGAGCACGGCATCCGCGTTGTCGAGCGCCTCCCCCATCCCCATGAACACGATGTTGGTCACCGACGCCCCGATCACGCTTCGCGCAAGCACCACCTGACCCACGATTTCCGCCGCGGACAGATCTCGCAGGAATCCCATGCGCCCCGTCTCGCAGAACCGACACGCGCGCTTGCACCCTATCTGGCTGGACACGCACAGGGTGTGTTTGTCGGGGCCCATCGGAATCAGCACCGACTCCATCTCCAGCCCGTCGTGGGTAGCCAGAACGAGCTTGGTCGTCCGAGAGCCCGGATAGGCCGGGTGTTCTTCCTCCACCCGGGTCTTGATCGCGGGCAGGCGAACCTCGAATGCCCGGCGCCACGCCGACGACGACAGGTCGCCCAGCCCGTGGTCTTCGGGCGCGTACCGCGCTTCGAGGAGCGCATCGGCGTAGATCGCATCCGCGGCCTCTGCCCCTCGCTCGAGCCGCCGGCGGGCCTCGGTCGCGAGCTGGTCGCTGGTCAGGCCCACAATGTTGCTCGCTGCGGTCACCACCCCATGGCATCCAACCCGTACGCCCAGCGTCAACCGAAGGCTGGCCCCGGCATACGCCCCGTGCCAACCTCGGCGTATGTTCCGCGCGCCCATGGCGCTGGCGCTGGTCGCGATCGCGTGCCGGGCCCAGTCACCTGACCCTTCCGTCCCGACGTCGACCGTAGACACCCCACTGGGCCCCGCGACCCTCGAACAGATGACCCTCCCTATGGACCTGCGCGGGATCTCGGGCCTCACCCCGGCCGGCGACGGGACTTTTTGGGCCGTGCCGGAGCGCGACCGGCGACTGTTCCGCATCCGGGTCGACGACCGGGCCCCATCGGTGGAGGCCGTCGTCCCCATCCGCGGCGCGCCCCCCGATGACGACCTCGAATCCGTCGCCGTGCTCACGGCCGATCCGACCGAGCTCGTCTTCGGCTGCGAGACGACCCTCACCCGCACCTCGGACCGAGTGGTTAAAGCGAAGGTCGACGTCGATGTGGTGACCGTCGACACTCACGGGAGCGCAAAGTGGTCCGTCGAGTACGCCCCGTGGGCCGTGACCCCGATGCGCAATCGGGGATTGGAAGCCTTGTGCATCGAAGGTCGCCGTATGCTGGCCGCCAGCGAGACGGTGAAGGAGGTATCGGGTCGGCGCCTCGCCCCGGTCGCCATCCGCAGCCTCGACGACGACGGGCCGTGGGTCGCTCGCAGCCTCCAGCTCACGTCCAAAGAAGGCAAGATCTCCGCTGTCGCATGCCGCGCCGGCGACGGCGGCCGCTTGGAAACGATCGCCGTCGAACGCCATTTCGGGGTGATGCGGGTGCTTCGCTTCACCGTGGATCCGGGCGACGCCGACACCGACCCCCTCGCGACGCCGATCGTGCCCGAGTTGCTGGTCGATCTCAGCGCCGCCTACCCCCGAGATCCACCGCCGAACTTCGAAGGATTGGCGTGGGTCGATGAGCGAACGATGCTCCTCATCTCGGACAACGACTACCGAGGGGTCTCAGGTCCGACCACCCTGCTGCGTATCCGCCTGCCAAAGTCTCCTAGCCCGGGCCGGTGAAGTGCCCTAATAGGGGGCGGTGCTTCCGGTCCGCCTCGAAGACCTCCGCACCGTGCTGGCCCAGCATCGCCCTCGCGCGTTCCCCGCGGCCAGCCTGATGCGGAAAGCGGCCGTCGCGGCGGTGTTCCGCGAAGCGCCCGACCTCGAGCTGCTGTTCATCCGCCGGGCGGAGAACCCGAACGACCGCTGGTCGGGTCACATGGCGTTCCCCGGGGGCCGGGTCGACCCGGAAGACGACACGCCCCTCGCCGCGGCCCAACGCGAGGCCAAGGAAGAGATCGACCTCGATCTCACGCGGAACGCCGCCCTGCTGGGCGCGCTATCCCACGTGCCCGCCCGCCCCGAGCACCGTATTCCCCTGGTCGTCCTTCCCTACGTATTCGAGCTGTCGTCTCCGGTTTCACTGACCCCCGACGAGACGGAGGTCGCGGAGGCGGTTTGGGTCCCCATGACCTTCCTGATGAACCCCGAAAACCGGGAGACGTTGGTTTGGCGCTACGCTGGCCTATCGAAGTCGCTGCCCTGCTATCGGTGGCAAGGCCGCGAGATTTGGGGCATGACCCTCGGCATGCTGGACGAGATTCTCCGGCTTCTCGGCGTGAAGATCTGAGACGAGGATCCGATACATCGAAGCATGGGACGCTTCGTACTCCTCAGTATCGCCGTCGCTGGCGCGCTCGGCGCGGGCGCGTGCCGTTCCTCCGGTGAGCGCTTGTCCGAATCCGAATGCGAAGAGCTCGTCGCCCACCTCTGCACCGTCCTGCCCAGCACCGACGCTGCCGACGCGCTCGATAAGTGTGTGAGCGGAAAGACGTGGAATCGTGTGGGGTACGAGTGCGCGATGAAGGCGGGCTTTCGGGCCGCGCTCAGCTCCTGCCTGATGAAGCAGCGCTAGGCCACCCAACGCCCTCGTCGTCGCACGACCAGGGCCGACAAGCCCTCGTCGAGGGCCTCACGCGGGTGATTGGTCACGTCTCGCGACTCAGTACCACTCACAGCCGTCCGGCGGCTGGGGATTGTCCGCCTTGTAGACGACGGCGACCCCCGTCCCGCTCGGCGCGCCCATCGTGTTCCAGAACGAGGTCTTCACCACCGCGTCGGCGCCCAGCTTGCGGGCGTTCTTCGCCAAGCCCCGCTTCGCCTTTCGGTCGCCGCCATAGCTGTTGGGCTCGACGGGCACGTTGGCGATCGCGACGTGTTCGAAGTCGGCGGGCATATCGTCTTTCAGGATACAGACCTTCCGCTCGTGCGACGGGTACGTTTCCTTGACCAACGGGTCGACCGTCGTGCCGCGGCAGCCGGTCCCCACCGCGGTCAGGCTCAACGTCACGATCCCCACCATCCACAATCGCTCGATCATCGGTGCGAACCATGCCGGCCATCGACGGCAGGAGCAAGGGTCAAGGTGGCGGCACGAGATTGCTGCCGGTGCGCCCAAAGTAGCCCTGCTTGCTGTTCTCCAGCGACGACGAGGAACGGACCCCGTCCACCGTCAGCATGTCGTCGAGCCACCGGGACAGGAAGCGGTAGTCCCGAACCAGCTTCTTATCCAGCTTGAATCGAATGCTGTAGATGAGGTCCTGTCGGAACAGGGTCGGAAATAGCCGAACGTCGGCCTCCGTCGGCATCGCACCACACAGGAATCGCCGCTCGGCGAGGATGTCATCGAGTCGGTCGAGGGCCGCGAAATAGCGATGGTACGCAAACTCGTAGGCGGCCTGATCTCGAGTGAAACCCGCCTTGTACGCACCATTGTTGACGTCTCGATAGATCCACGCGTTGAGCCGATCGATCCGGGGCACCAGCGCCGGCGGGGCGAGCCGGGGGCCGCGGTCCGGCCAGTTATCGTCCACCATCCGAATGATCTCCGCCGACTCATTGCTCACGATGCGCTCGGTCTTGCGGTCGTAGAGGATGGGCACGGACCTTTCCGTCGACCCCTCGCGCTCGTAGAGCGCTCGCACGAACCGGTGGCCGAACAGGCGATCGGCGTCGAAGCCCGCGATGTCGGGTCGATACTGCCAACCTCGGTCGGGATCCCGCCGATAGTACACTCGGTCCACGCTGATCGTGTCTTCGAGGCCTTTGATGGCCCGGGTCAGGGCGACCCGATGACACCAGGGGCAGTTGTCGGCGAGGATCGCGTGATACCGTCCCGGTTCCGTGGACTCGACCCGCCCTCGGAAGCGGGAGCGCCCTCTTCGCCAAGCCCCGCCGGGGCCAAGACCGACGTCTTCCGTGCCCTGTTGCCGCTGCTGTTCGGGGTCGAATCGATCCCGGTCGTGCGGCGCCCACAGATCCGGACGCGACAACGGCACGGTACCCGAAGGATTGAGGTCCGGTCGCGCCGCCCACGCCGCACGCTGGGCCTCGGCGAGGTCGATGCTGTCGGGGACGCGCTGATAGAGATCTCGAAGCCACCCCGCCAGCGCCGGGTAGTCGTCGAGTCGTCGGCGATTCAGCCGGTAAAGACCTCGGTACACCGCGTCGAAGCGCACGAGGACCACGAACAACCGCCAGTCTTCGTCCGAGACCTCCGGCCCCCCGAGAAAACGGCGCCCGTGGAGGGTCCGCTCCAGGTCGTCGAGGCGTTCGAACACTTCGAAGAACGCCGCTTCGTACGCGCCTTGATCGTCGGCCGCGGCGCCCGCTCGCTCGATAACCGTCAGCAGGGGATGCGGTGGACCCTCGATCCCCAGCGTGGACAGGTGCGCGTCAGGGCTCATGACCCCTCTCGCTCCCGCTCCAACTGTCGGTCGAGGTCCATGGGCAGCACCACGGTAAACGTCGCGCCCTGCCCTTGCTCGCTCTGCACGAGGATCTGGCCGCGGTGCTCGGTGATGATCCGGTAACAGATCGAGAGCCCGAGGCCGGTGCCGACCTTGACCCCCTTCGTGGTGAAGCCAGGGTCGAAGACCCGCCCCTGGTTCGCTTTCGGGATCCCTTTTCCGGTGTCCCGGATGGCGATGTGGGCCTTGCCGTCGACGACCTCGGTCGAGATGAAGATCTCTCCCGGCCCTTCGATCGCCTGCCGGGCGTTGACGAGCAGGTTTAGAAAGACCTGGTTCAGCTGACTCGGATAACAGGGAAACGGCGCCACCGCGCCGTAGTGTCGATGCACCTTGATGTCTCGCTTAAGCTCGTGATGAAGGAGGACCAGGGTGTCGTCGAGGCCTTCGTGCACGTCGGCGACCAGCAGTTCCGCTTCGTCGAGGCGAGCGAAGCTCTTGAGCCGGCGGACGATCTTCGCCACCCGACCGCTGCCCGATTCGATGACCCCGTTCGCGTCTTCGATGACCTTCAATGAGGCCTTGATACGGCGGTTGTCTTCGATGAGGCCTGGATGGTCCTGGTCGAGCGCGGCTTTCAGCTTCACCGTGGCCTTCGACAAGCTGTCGTGAACCGAGCTTATCGCGCCCACCGGCGTGTTGATCTCGTGCGCGATGCCCGCCACCAGCTGACCCAGCGACGCCATCTTCTCCGACTGTACGAGCTGGGCTTGGGTGTCTTTCAGCTCGCGGTGGGCGGCCTCCAGCTGCCCGAGCACCTCCTGGCGGCGCGCCGCCTCCTTGAGTTCCACCGCCTGACGCTTGTTCTCTTCCTCGAGCCGGACCCGCTGCATCTCCTCTGACCGCACCCGTCGGGCCTGCTCGACCCGCTCCTCGGACAGCCGACGAACGTCGTCGAGTCGATGCTGAAGGTCTCGATAGGTGTGCGCGAAACCGCGGGCCTGGTAGGCGGACAGCATGATCAGCATGCCCAAGAAGCCAAACAGATAGGCGTCGTCGATCAGCGGGGGCATACCGACGAGCTCCGGCAGCATCTGTATCAGGGCCCCGACGCCGGACATCGCCACCCCGGCCGCGAGCAGCCAGGCGTCACGGAGCCCCCGCATGTTGGCGACGGT
Organism: Myxococcota bacterium; assembly: GCA_028289325.1. Classification (GTDB taxonomy): domain Bacteria; phylum Myxococcota; class Kuafuiibacteriia; order Kuafuiibacteriales; family Kuafuiibacteriaceae; genus JANQQN01. Next base: position 8,251 of record JANQQN010000146.1, read on the forward strand.
GGTCAGCCGCACCTGCTCGAAGACGCCGTACACGGCGTACAGATAGATCCCCCAAAACGGCACCCAAAACGCCGCGAAGGCGGTGACCACCCCGAGGATGACGTAGGCCTTGAACAGCGGTCGAGGAGGGTCCCCGAGGACGGCGTGATAGAACTTCACCCCGAATACGGAGACGGCAAGGACGCAGACCTTGAACGCGGTGCTCGCGATCAGAAAATACTCGGTGGACACCGTGACGGCGCGGGTGGCGATGAACAGCGATAGGCCGCCCATCGCCCACGTCACCAGCGCGTACTGCAGGTTCTCCTTTCGGGTGGGCAGGAAGACGAACAGCAGAAAGTGCAGAAGTCCGAGCGCGAACGACACGCCGATGAAGAACCAGTACAGCTGCATCACCCTGCGGCTGTGGACCTCGCGGGCGGGGATGTTCGAAGCCAGGCCAATGCTGGCTGCGCATGGCGTGCCTTGTCCCGCCAACCATTTCACGATCGCCGGGGGGGCCGCGAATCGGATCGCAACCAGCGCCTCGGGGCGGCGAAACCGGGCCACCACCGGGCTGCGGTCGATCGAGACCTCAGGTTTGTCGCCGGCCAAGACCGCGTCCGGATCCCCGAACCCTCCGACCTTCTCCCCGTCGATGAACACTTCCACGGCGCCGAGGCGAAGGAGCCACAAGGCCAGCTCTCGGTTGACCAGGTCGTGACCGATGGCGATCCGGAGGCGGAACCAACCGATGCCCGACCAGTCGTCGGGGACGCCGTGGCCTAGGCTCGGGTCGAGAAACCGCCAACCACTGTCGTCGAAACCGGGGTCCGCCCACTCCCGTCGGTCGCCGGGGTGAAAGCGCCACTCACCGGGAAGGTCGACCGTCGGTACGCTATTGAGCGTCTGCGCATCGACCGCGACCCGGCCTTCGACGATCGATTGCTTCGGCGCCCAGGTCGCCAACGAAGCCAGCAAGAGCGGTATGGCGGTGGACATGGGTTGGCTAAGGGTACCAAATGCGGGCTGGATCGCTACCGAGCTCTTGTATGGCAGTGGTCACCCCTCTGCGTCGCCCTTCGAGGAACGGCGGTCGGGGTGATGGTCGCCAACACGGGCCCGCGCTATACGTCCGGCCCGTGCCACCACGTACCATCACCGTCGCGTGCGCGCTGATCGCGGCCGTGCTGTCGATGGCCGGATGTCGGGACCGGTTCGAGTGCGGCATCCTCATCGACGGGACGGTCACCCGATGCACCGGCGCGACCGAAATCTGTTTGTGCAGCGAGCGGCGATGCGCCGAGACCGCGCCCAATACCTGTCCCGCTTCGGGCTACGCGTACGTCTTCCAGGAGGGAAACGAGGATGAGTGCGTACCCCCGGACGCCCTCGACGGACCGGTCATCACCGCCAACGTTACCGGCGCGGCCGCGCTGTGCCCAGACCAGGTGTCGATCCCGCCCAGCTGCGGAGTGCGGGTCTCCGGGCAAGTCGCCGCGTGTCCGGGCAACCAGACCTGCCTGTGCGACCTCAACCTGTGCGTAAGCTTCGAGCGGACCGACGACTGCCCCACCGGCTGGCGAAGAGCGGTCGACGCGACGTGCTTGGACGTGACCGCGGTCGATACCGATCAACGGCCGGCCGACGACGGACTGTGCGCCGGCGCGCGGACGCCGGGCCCCCGCGTCAACTGCGGGCGTCCCAACGACGTCGGCGCCATCGAAGACTGCCCTGACGACCAAACCTGCATCTGCAGCACCCATCGCTGTGCGATCGCCGATGCGACCGCGTGCCCCGAAACCCGCTTTCGCTACGCGCCGGATGCTGAAGGGTCACCGGTGCAGTGCGTCCCCGTCGACGACTCGAACGGGGAGCGGGTGACCGCCGGCGCGTGCACCGACTTCCGACCTTCGCCGATCCCGTGCGGCGCCGACGACGGCGACGGTCCCGACTGCCCCGACCCGAGCCAGCAGTGCGTATGCGGCACCGGTCTGTGCGCGGAGACCGCGCCCGCGTCGACCTGCGCCCCCACCGGGCTGCGGTACGTGGGGTCGCAAGAGTGCGTCGAAGCCGCGGACCAGCCCACGATCATCGAGGACGGCCTGTGCGCCCCGGCATGCGGTCGCCTCGCCGGCGACGGCCGCATCGTGCAGTGTCCTTTCGGTGCCTGTGCCTGCACCGACGACGGCGGCCGGTGCACGGTCGCAGATCCGTCGTGCCCGACCGGCAACGCGTTCGTCTCCGACGACCGCTGCGTCACGTTCAACGCCACCGACGCCGTTCAGACCATCGCCGCCGGGGAGCTGTGTCCCGCCACATTCGAAGACCGGGCCTGCGGCGGGCCGGGCCCAGACGGGCGACTCGCGCGCTGCGGCCCCGACGAGACCTGCGTCTGTGAAGCCGGGACGGGACGCTGCGCCCGACCCGAGCCCACGTGCCCCGATGGCCGAGCGTACGTGCCCACCGCCCGGTGCGCGGCCCGCGACGGAAACGGGGTAACCTCCGTGTCGGGGCTGCTGTGTCCGGGCGCCACCGCGGCCCCTCCGGTGGCGTGCGGCGCGCTCGATGGCGCGGGCCGGATCCGCAGCTGTGCGCCGGCCGAGCAGTGTATATGCCGGTCCGACGGCGGGACGTGCGCCGTCGCCGAGCCCGCGTGTCCGTTCGGCCTTTCGGCCGCCAACGACGGCACGTGCGTCGCGCTGTCGGAGTCCACCTTCACCCGCCCCGTCGCCGGCGACGCGCTATGCCCCCCGGTACCGCCGACCCCGATCGCCTGCGGTCAGGCCGCACAGACCGAGTGCGCCGGTGAGCTGCGGTGCGGATGTAGCGGAGCCACCGGCGTATGCGTCATCGAGCAGCCCGCGTGCGCGAGCGGCTTCGCCGAGGCCAACACGCTCCGCTGCATCGCGGCGAGCGAGAACCGTCGCATCATCGACAGCGGTGCGTGCGCCACTGGAGGGCCGTGATGCGGCATTCGACCACGATCTTCCTGCTCTGGGCCGCGCTCACCCCCGCGCTCGCCGGCGCTCAGCCTCAGTCGAGCCCCGGCGCGCCCCCCCGAACTACGGAGCTCCGGGTCTTCGTTTATCCCCAAAGCCCCAACAACACCTACCGGCTGCCGCAGTACCCCCTCGCCGGGCGCCGCGCTCCCGGCCTCACTCGATGCGGCACGAACAAAGTTGACGGCGTCCGTTTCGAATCCGACGGACGAACCTTTCACCTAGACCGCATTCCCGAAGCGGGGCCGCCCGTGCGGTTCACGGCCCGCATCAGCGTGCGCCGAGGCCCGAATGACAAGTGCTTCCGGGCCACCCTGCGGGTCGTGGTGCCGCTGCTGGGCGAACCCGACCCCGCCACGTGGTCGATCGAATGGAGTCCCGCCCGCCCCAAAGCGATCGACGTTATCGTGCCCGCGGCTCAGCTGGCCAACGATCCCGCCGTCCGGGCCGCCCATCGCCTCGTGTTCCCGTGGAGCGGGCTGGCTCTGGCCGGCCAGTGGGTGGAGTGCGGCGCCGGCTGCCGTTGGCGCATTCCCGCCGACAGCGGCGTCCGGCGCGAGTTCCTCACCCGCGAGACGATACCGGTGAACGTCGAGGCCGCCCCTGTCAGCGGGCTCAGTGCGCAAAGCGCGGTCGTCCGCCCCTCAGACGGTACCCTCCGTCCGACGGGAAGGACGGTGGGCCTGAGCAAGTGGTCCATCAAGCCGGATGTGTTTCGACGGGTCGAGGTGTCGGTCGGCCAAACCGAGGTCCCCCTCAACTTTCCCGGCGCGTGGGCGATCCGCCCGTCCCCCGGCGGTGACGGCGACGTGCAGGTCATCCACTCCGCCTCGGGGCCGGTGTTGCGGTTCAAGGATCCGAACGCGGTGCCCCCGCTGCCCCTCACCCCCGGGGGCGGCCAGCTCAAGGCGTTCGTCCAGCTCGACGTCGAGAGCGCGCAGCGGGCGTTCCTCAACTACGTCGCGCGGTTCGGGTCAACGACGGTCCGACTCCCCCCCAACCTTCGGGCGTGCCTCAGGCGTCCGTCCACCACCCTCAACGTCGGGACGGTCACCGTTCCCGGGGCCGCGGTCTCCGCGCTGCCCAAGCAGTTCATCCGCGCCGGCGCGTCGTGCGTTAAGCCGAGCGGACGTCTGTTCGTCACCCTGTTCTCGCCGGTGCTGCGGGCGTCCGACGTCAAAGCGGCGCTCGACGCGCCCGAGCCCACGACCCTCGATATCTATCTGCGCTCGAGAGCCCTGGTTCGGTCATCGGCGATCCGGGAGGACACCGAGCTGGTGGTCGGCGACCATCCGCCCGGGCGCTGGGCGCGCTGCACCGGCGAGTACTGCGTCTACCGAATAGAAAACCTCGCCGGCGCTTCCGACCTCGTGCGGCCGACGATCCTCATCCGCTCCAAGCGGATGATCGCCGAGAGCAAACCGCTGCTCGACGCGCAAACCGGGCTGCCGTTCGAAACCCAGCAGATCGAAGTCGGCACGTGGCGGGTGGCTGAACCCGAGTTTGTCGTCGGCGTGCCATTCTTGAGCCGCCAGAAGGAGGCCTACGGCACCATCGGATCGCCGGCGGCTCGGTTCTTCGTCCCCGGTCCGGTCCCCTGCGCGGTCAACGGAACGTGCGCCATCGACCCCAATCAAGGGCCGATGGCGGTCTTCGTGCAGAGCGCGGCCGCGCTGTCCGTCTCCACGGTGGTGGTCCCCGAAGTTCGCCTCGCCGATGGCGTCAACCTCGTCCAGATCCGCGGCGAGGTCTGGCGGCCGCTGAAAGCTCGCCTCCGCCTGAAACTCTCGACGTGCAGCTACCGACTCCGCCAGCTCTCGCGCGCCTTCGCGGGCCTGAACGAGGCCACCATTCTGTACCGGGCCCGGCTCAAACCCGGCAGCAGCCAGTCTTGCCCCGGGCAAGACTGGTCGGTCACCGCGGCCACCGGCGAGCGCGGCCACGCTCAGCTCGCCAACGGGCTGCTCAGCGTGCACCTGGAGGCGATCCCGAAGCCGGGGGAAGGCGGTGCGGGCGACGTTCCGCTGACCTTC